>NZ_JANMET010000046.1:0-8691 GCF_031377265.1 Tabrizicola sp.
TTTTGGGGGGTGGGCGGGGGGGCTAACGACCTGTGGCCCGCCGGGGGGTAGTGCGCCCGCGCCCCGGGGCAGGGGGGTCCTCGGACCCCCCAACCCTTCGGGCAGGCCCGAAGGCTTTCCCCCCGAGGATATTTGGCGAAGAGGAAGGGCTTGAGGCGGCCTTCGCGTTGGGTTAGGGCGCGGCATGGCACAGCTTGTAGATACGGTGACAGAAGATGCGCGCTGGACCGCGGCCGGTCTTGACGGTTTGGCGGAGCGGGCGGCACGGCAGGCGCTGGAGGCCTTGGGATTTGCACCGGAGGGGTTCCAGATCAGTCTGTTGGGTTGTGATGACGCGCGAATCGCGGTGCTGAACGCGGATTTTCGCGGCAAGCCGGTGGCGACCAATGTGTTAAGCTGGCCTTCGGCCGAACGCGGGGCAGAGTTTGTCGGCGAAACGCCAGCGCCGCCAACCGCCGGATCCTTGCCTGAGCCGGAGAGCCTGGGCGATATCGCCTTGGCCTATGACACCTGTGCGGCAGAAGCGCGTGCGCAGGGCAAGACGATGGAAGATCACGTCACCCACCTGATCGTGCATGCGGTGTTACATCTGCTGGGCTATGATCACATCGAGGCGGAAGATGCTGCGCTGATGGAGGGTCATGAGGTGCGGATACTTGCAACCTTGGGTGTTTCTGACCCATACTGACGGCTTGCCCGCACAAGGGCGTTTTCTGGATAAAGGACCGATGGGCAGTAGCAACGATGGGTCAACCGCAGCGCCGGGCGCGCTGCCGGATCTGACCGAAGACGAGCGATCCGACCCCGCGCAGCGGGGCTTTTTCGGGCGCCTCCTTTCCGCATTTTCCCCAGGGTCTGACGGGTCGGTGGCAAACGCCGCGGATGCGTCGCCCGTTGGTAGCACCCCCGGTCTTGGCGCCTTGCGCCGGATGCGGGTGGATGATGTGGCGATCCCGAAAGTGGAGATCGTGGCGGTGTCGCTGGATATCGGCAAGGATGAACTGGTCGAGGTGTTCCGTGAGCATGGCTTCAGCCGCGTGCCGGTCTACAAGGGCACGCTTGACCATCCGCAGGGGCTGGTGCTGCTGAAGGATCTTGCCTTGCAGCATGGTTTTGGTGCCTCGGGTCGGTTTTCACTGAAGCGGTTGCTGCGCCCCATTCTATATGCGCCGCCGTCGATGCCCACAGGTGTGCTTTTGCAGAAAATGCAGAAGGAGCGGGCGCATATGGCGCTGGTGATCGACGAATATGGCGGGGTGGACGGGCTTGTCACCATCGAAGACCTGATCGAGACGGTGATCGGCGAGATCGAGGACGAGCATGACGAGGACGAAGGCGCACTGTGGAAGGAAGAAAAGCCCGGCGTGATTTTGGCGCAATCGACGGCGCCACTGGAAGAGATCGAGGCCGCACTGGGCATCCGGCTTCGCACCGGCGAAGAGGACGAGGAGATCGACACGTTGGGCGGGCTGGTCTTTCTGCGCACCGGCCGGGTTCCTGCGCGGGGTGAGGTGGTGACGCATGAAAGCGGGGCCGAGATCGAGATCGTCGATGCCGATCCCCGGCGGATCAAGCGGTTGCGCGTGCGGCTGCCGGGTCCTGCCAGGGACGCGGACTGATCTTGGGCCTGGCGCAGACCTGGCCCGGCGGGCGGGTGGCCGCAGCCGCCTTTGGCCTGGGCGCGGTCATGGCGCTGGGGCAGGCGCCTTTGGGGTTCTGGTGGGCGACGCTTGGCGGATTAAGCGGCCTGATCTGGCTGGTCGGCCGCAGGGTCGGGGCAAGCCCTGCGTTCTGGACCGGGCTGTTTGGCGGGGCGGGCTATTTTGCGCTGGCGCTGTCGTGGATCGTTGAGCCGTTCTTGATTGATGCCGCGCGGTTCGGCTGGATGGCACCTTTCGCGGTGGTGCTGTTGTCTTTTGGTCTGGCGTTGTTCTGGGGGGTGGCGGCGGCGCTGTCTGCCGGGGCAAGGCAGCGCGCGCTTGGGTTTGCGGTTGCACTTGCGGCGGTCGAAGCGCTGCGCGGTGTGGTGTTGACCGGCTTTCCCTGGGCGCAGATCGGCCATGTCTGGATCGGCACGCCGCTGGATCAGCTGGCGGCCTTTGCGGGTGCGAACGGATTGACCCTGCTCACCACGCTGGCGGCAGCATTGCCACTGGTCTGGGGGTGGCGCGGTGCCGGTTCGGCGGTGGTGGTGCTGGGCGCTGTTGCCGGGGCGGGGCAGATGCGGCTGAACGCGCCGCTGCCTGACGATCGCGCGGTGACGCTACGGCTGGTGCAACCCAACGCCGAGCAGGAGTTGAAATGGGATGCGGATCGTGCTCGGCTTTATTTTGTCCGGCAGTTGGACCTGACACGGACCGAGCCGGTGGCCGATGTGACGATCTGGCCGGAAACCGCCTTGCCCTACATCATGGAATACTCGCCGGAAGTGGCCCCGCAGATCGCCGCGGCCTCTGGCGGGAGGGCGGTCATTCTGGGCATTCAGCGGGCCGAGGGCGACCGGTTCTGGAACAGCATGCGGGTGATTGGGCCGGAAGGGCTGGTGATGGCCCAGTATGACAAGCATCATCTGGTGCCGTTTGGCGAATACATCCCGTTTGGCGATCTGGCGGGCGAGTGGTTCGGGCTGACCGCCTTTGCGGCCCAGACAGGCAACACCTATTCCGACGGGCCGGGGCCGGCGGTGCTTGACCTTGGCCGTTTTGGCAAGGTGCTGCCACTGATCTGCTATGAGGCGGTCTTTCCGCTGGAGGTGAATGCAGCACCCGAGCGGGCCGACTGGATCTTGCAGATCACCAATGATGCGTGGTTCGGGGTCTGGACCGGGCCGTTCCAGCACGCGGCACAAGCCCGGTTGCGCGCGGTGGAACAGGGCCTGCCCCTGGTCCGTGTCGCCAATACCGGGCTGACCGAAGTGGTCAACGCGCGGGGCCGGGTTGTGGCGGAACTTCCCTTCGGCACCATCGGTGCACTGGACGCGGTGCTGCCGGGGGCGCTGGCGCCAACACTATATTCCCGCTTTGGCGAAGTGCCGGTACTTTTGTTGCTGGCGGGCCTCGCTGTGCTGACCTTGGCGCGGGTGCAAACCGCTGCCCATTGACGCCCCGGCGCGCGGGGTTTACGGCAGTCGGATCATGACCTGTCACAACGGCTTCCTGGCGTGACGGGAATACACAACGGAGCACTTCCCCCATGAACACTTCGACTGGCCGCAAAGACTATGTCTTCACCTCGGAATCGGTGTCCGAGGGCCATCCCGACAAGGTCTGTGACCGGATTTCGGATGCAGTGCTGGATGCTTTCCTGACCGAAGAACCGAATGCGCGCGTGGCCTGCGAAACCTTTGCCACCACCAACCGCGTGGTTGTCGGTGGCGAGGTTGGCCTGTCGTCAAAAGAGGCGACGCATGGCATGATGGCCCGCATCGATGGCATCGTGCGCGAGTGCGTGCGCGACATCGGCTATGAGCAGAAGAAATTCCACTGGGAAAAGATCAAGGTTCACAACTACATCCATGAACAATCCGCGCATATCGCCCAGGGCGTGGACCGGGACGGGGCCGGCGATCAGGGCATCATGTTCGGCTATGCCACGCTGGAGACCGCGGAATTCATGCCCGCGCCGATCCAATATGCCCATGCGATCCTGCGGGCCTTGACCGAGGCGCGCAAATCCGGGGCCGAGCCGACATTGGGCCCGGATGCCAAAAGCCAGCTGACCCTGCGCTATGCGGATGGCAAGCCGGTTGAGGTGACGTCGATCGTGCTGTCGACCCAGCACACCTCGAAGCGGCAGACCTCGAAAGTGATCCGTGGCATAGTGGAGCCCTATATCCGTGAGGTGCTGCCAGCAGGCTGGATCACCAAGAAGACCGAATGGCATGTGAACCCGACAGGAACATTTGTCATCGGCGGGCCTGACGGGGATGCGGGCCTGACGGGGCGCAAGATCATTGTCGATACCTATGGTGGTGCTGCCCCGCATGGCGGCGGCGCGTTTTCCGGCAAGGATCCGACCAAGGTTGACCGGTCCGCCGCTTATGCCGCGCGCTATCTGGCCAAGAACGTGGTGGCCGCCGGTCTGGCCGAACGCTGCACTTTGCAGGTCAGCTATGCCATTGGCGTGGCAAAACCCCTGTCGATCTATATCGACACGCATGGCACCGGTACTGTGGACGAGGCCGCGATCGAGCGCGCCGTGGCCGAATGCATGGATCTGACACCACGTGGCATCCGCACGCATCTGGGCCTGAACCGCCCGATCTATGCCCGCACCAGCGCCTATGGCCATTTTGGCCGCGCGCCGGAAGCAGACGGCGGCTTTTCATGGGAGCGGATCGATCTGGTCGAGGCGCTGAAGAAAGCGGTCTGACCGCAGCGCCTCGGCGCAATCTTTGGGGAACGGCGATGGTCAAGACAGATGTCACAGGATTAACCCAGCTGGGTCAGGCAACGGTCACGCCTGCCGATCCGGACGCAGCGGTTCTGGAACGGGTGCCTGCGGGCCATGCCGGAACCGGCTATCTCGTGCGCTTTACCGCGCCCGAATTCACCTCGCTGTGCCCGATGACCGGCCAGCCGGATTTCGCGCATATCGTCATCGACTATGTGCCAGCCGACTGGTTGGTCGAATCGAAGTCGCTGAAGCTTTACCTCACCAGCTTTCGCAACCACGGCGCGTTCCACGAGGATTGCACCCTCGATATCGCCAAGCGGCTGGTGGCGCTGCTGTCGCCGCAATGGCTGCGGATCGGGGCCTATTGGTATCCGCGTGGCGGGATTCCGATCGATGTGTTCTGGCAGACCGCCGCACCGCCTGAGGGCGTCTGGATCCCCGATCAGGGTGTTGCGCCCTACCGGGGCCGTGGCTGACCTTATGACCAATACCCCCGCGCCCGAGCGCCGCAATTTCTATGGCCGGATCCGGGGCAAGACCCTGCGCGCCAGCCAGAAAACCTATCTGGCCGAGGGGCTGGAGCCGCTGTCGCTGGCGGGCGTGACCCGTGACGTAAACCCCGCGCGCGCGCCGCTTGATCTGGGTGCCGTCACCGGTGGGCGGCCCTTGTGGCTGGAGGTGGGCTTTGGTGGCGGCGAGCATCTGGTGCATATGGCCGCGCGCTATCCGGGGGTGTTCCTGCTTGGCTGCGAGCCTTTCGTGAATGGCATCGCGATGCTTCTGGGCAAAGTGCGCGACGGTCGCATTGGCAATCTCGCGATCCATCCAGGTGATGTGCGCGACCTGTTCGAAGTGTTGCCAGAAGCATCGGTTGCCAAGTGCTTTCTGAACTATCCCGACCCTTGGCCAAAGACCCGCCACCACCGCCGTCGCTTTGTGACGCCTGCCTATCTGGCCGGGCTGACGCGGGTGCTGCGTCCGGGGGCCGAGTTTCGGGTGGCAACCGATATTCCCGATTACGTCCGCCAGACGGTGGAGGAAGTGCCGCGCGCCGGGTTTGAACTGCTCGGTCAGTCGGCAGAACCCTGGGACGACTGGCTGTCCACCCGCTATGAACAAAAGGCGCTGCGCGAAGGGCGACCCCCGCATTACCTGACCTTCCGCCGTTGACCGGAACCTTGAGTATCCGGCCGGGGTACGCACCATTTTCGGGTCTGCTCATCGAGAAATACTCCCCCCGGAGGGTCTGCGTTGTCAGGAACGACCGGATGGTTGAGGTGATGGACCCCGCGAAAGCCTTGCGCTATCAGGCTGGCGGCAGCTGAGGAGTACCGAATGTCAGGCCATGGCCACGCGCAACCGATGACGTCCCGCAAATCCGGCCCGCTCAGCGGTGTGGCCGAGGTGCCGGGCGACAAGTCAATCAGCCATCGGGCGCTGATCTTTGGGGCGATGGCGGTGGGCGAGACCAGGATCACCGGCCTTCTGGAAGGCCAGGATGTGCTGGATACTGCAAAGGCGATGCGGGCCTTCGGGGCGACGGTGCTGCAGCACGGCCCGGGTGCCTGGTCGGTGCATGGCGTTGGCGTCGGTGGCTTTCAGGAGCCTGCGGATGTGATCGATGTCGGCAATTCCGGCACCGGCGCGCGGCTGATCATGGGCACCATGGCCACCACCGGGATCACTGCCACCTTCACCGGCGACGCCAGTCTGCGCAAACGCCCGATGGGGCGTGTGACCGACCCGCTCAGCCTGTTCGGCACCCAGGCCTATGGGCGCAAGGGCGGGCGTTTGCCGATGACGCTGGTGGGGGCGGCCAACCCGGTGCCGGTGCGCTATGCGCTGCCGGTGGCCAGCGCGCAGGTCAAGTCCGCGGTCCTGCTGGCCGGACTGAACGCGCCGGGCCAGACCGTGGTGATCGAACACGAGCCGACGCGTGACCATTCCGAACGCATGCTCGTGGGCTTTGGCGCCGAACTGACGGTGGAGAAGGGGCCCGAGGGCAACATCATCACCCTGACCGGCCAGCCGGAGCTTCGCCCGCAGACCGTGGCCGTGCCGCGCGATCCTTCAAGCGCCGCATTTCCGGTTTGTGCCGCCCTGATCATCGAAGGGTCGGACATTCTGGTGCCCGGCGTCAGCCAGAACCTGACCCGCAATGGCCTTTATCTGACATTGGTCGAGATGGGGGCCGAGATCGAGTTTCAAAACCCGCGTACCGAAGGTGGCGAGCCGGTGGCCGATCTGCGCGTGCGCTTCAGCGGTGCGATGCGCGGGGTCGAGGTACCGCCCGAGCGTGCGCCCAGCATGATCGACGAATATCCGATCCTGTCGGTGGTTGCCGCCAACGCGACAGGCCGCACCGTGATGCGCGGGGTGAAGGAGTTGCGGGTGAAGGAATCCGACCGCATCGACGCCATGGCCCGCGGGCTGGAGGCTTGCGGCGTGCGCATCGAAGAGGATGAGGACACGCTGATCGTGCACGGTATGGGGCCGGGCGGGGTGCCGGGAGGGGCCACGGCCAAGACCCATATCGACCACCGGATCGCGATGAGCTTTCTGGTCTGCGGGATGGCGTCGCAAAAGCCGGTTTCGGTGGATGACGCCTCGCCGATTGCCACCTCGTTTCCAATCTTCAACACGTTGATGTCGGGCCTTGGTGCCGTGCTTGAACAGGGCCAGCCTGCATGAGCCGCAATGCCGTGGCATTCTGGGCGCTTTTTGCGCTGACGCTGGGCGTCTATCTGACCATGCTGCTGTGGTCGCTGCCGCAGCTGCAGGGCATGGCGGGCGGACTGCCGGCCTTTGATCTGCGCCCGATGGGATACACCCCGACCGAAGCCCGCGCGCTGCTGGCGGCGTTGGGGCCTACGGGTGCGGACTTTTATCTGAATGTGCAGCTTTGGATCGACACGGTCTATCCGGGGCTGATGGCCGCCGTCCTGATCTTTGCCTACGCCAAACTGGCGCGCGGCGCGTGGGTCTGGGTGTTTTCGGCACTGGCGGTGGTGGCGGCATCCTGTGATTATCTGGAAAATCACGCGGTGGCCGGCATGTTGCGCGCCGGGCCAGAAGCGGTCAGCGACGCGATGATCATGGCGGCAAGTGGTTGGTCGCTGTGGAAAAGCGTGATCTCCACGGCGGCTTTTACCGCGCTTCTGGCACTTTTGCTGCGGGCTGGATGGCACAGGCTGCGTCGGCGTTAGGGCAGGGGGCGCTAAGGCAGCGGGCGCTCGCCGATCCGCTGGGCTACCATCACCAGATAGCCATCCGGGTCTTGCACCAGAAACTCGCGCTGGCCCCCCAGCCGGTCACCCCAATCGCGCCATTTCTCGCGCAGCGCGACGTAGAAGGGCACGCCCGCCGCTGTCATCCGCGCCGCCATCGCGGTGGCATCGCTGACATAGACCTGCACCACCATGCCACGCCCGAAGGGGGGCTGCATCGGCCCGGTCTCCCAGTCACCGTCGCGCTGGTAGATCATCACCTGCGCGCCGTCGGGATGCACCAGGCAGGCCAGCTTTTGCGTAGGCCGGGTGAAGGCCACGGCAAAGCCCAAGGGCCCGGTCCAGAAGGCCAGGCTGCGCGGATAGTCCTCGACCATCATCTCGGCCATCAGCGCGGCCCAGGGGGAAGGGGGTGATCCAGTGCCCATTTTGGGGTCCTTTTGATTGAATTTATCTGGCCGCAGTGCGCGATGCGCGCGGCGCCAACGCCTGTTCGGGCAACTGATCCGCCCCCCAGAATTCGGCGACAGTCGGGCCGGGGCGCGCCGGGCGGCGGAAAAAATCACCGATCTCCTGCCGCCAGACACCACGGCCCATCCGGGTGTACCAGCGCATGGCATGGCGCAGGTCGGGGTCCGGTTGGCGGTAGATCCGCCACAGCGCGCGCGGGCGCAGTTGCAAGACGGCCTCGATCAGTTTCACCCATAAAAACACCCGCCACGCCGGGACACGTGGGGTTTCCAGCACCTGATGCTTGTAATCCCACAGGCGCAGATCGGTCTGGATCACGCGGCGGCGCGCGGATTGGCGGTGAAACGGTGTCCAGCGGTGCGGGGTGGCATAAACCGACATCACCTGATCGGGGTCATAACGCAGCAAATGGCGCAGCAGGCGAATGTAATCGGCGTCGGTTTCTTCCTCAAATCCCACAGCAAAGGTGCACAACCCGATCATGCCATGCGCGCGCAGCAGGGTGATGGCCTGCTGATCCTTGGCACGGCTTCCGCCTTTGCGTACGGTTTGCAGTGTCGCCTCGTCCGTGCCTTCAAGGCCCAGAAGAAAGCGGATG
>NZ_JANMET010000048.1:0-21353 GCF_031377265.1 Tabrizicola sp.
GCATATAGGCGAAGGGGCGAAGCGGCGCAAGTATGCGTCAGGGATGGCTTGGAAACAGCCGCGCGGGAAGGGATCGCATCACATCCGACTTGCGCCGTGCGCGGGCCAGGGTCCAGCCCCCTTCGACGGTGATGAGCAGGGTTTCGGCGGCCTGCTGGGCTTGTGCATCGGACATGCCAAAGCGGCGCGCGTGGGCTGCTATGCTGTCGATCAGTCTTTGGAACAGCGCCTCGGCATGGGTACGGAACGCCATGTTTTCCGGGCCATCGAACAACAGCGCCGAAATTGGACAAGCGTCGATATGGGCCGAAATGTCGAACAACCGTGCAAGTTTGTAACAGTAATGGGTGGCCCCGGCCCGATAGTCGGGCGCCGGGCCGAACGCGTCGTCGATGATGCGGACCAGACCGGTTGTCGTCCAGTCAGCCGCCGCCATCGCAAGGCCGACCTTGCCGTCAGGGAAGTAGTGATAAAGCGACCCCTTCGGCAGGCCGCTTGCCGAAAGGATTTCTGACAGACCGGTTGCGTGATAGCCATTCTTGCGAAACAGCAGCGCTGCATCGGACACTAGTTTTTCACGCGTTGAACGATCGTCTTGCATGCGCCACCCTATCCAAGCCAGATGCGTCAGGGAAGACTAGACCGATTGGTCTATTTCTGCTATTAGACCAATCGGTCTAGTCTGCGGGAGCATGACGATGAGCGTGATGGAACGGATCGGTCCTGACGGCGAGGTCAGGATAAAGGCGGATGGCGCACTTCTGGTCGGGCGTCTGGTGCTGCCGACGGGGCCATTGCAGGCGGCAGTGGTTCTACACGGTGCAACCGGTGTGCCGGCGGGTTACTACCGGGCGTTTGCAGAATGGATGGCGGCAGAGCGCGGCTGCGCGGTGCTGACCTATGACTACCGGGATTTCGGCAAATCCGCGCTTGGACCGATGTCGAAGGCCAAGGCAAAGATGTCGGAATGGGGTCTGTGCGATCAAGCCGCCGCATTGGAGGCACTGGGTGGCCTCGTGCCGAGGGTGCCGCGCTGGGTGATAGGGCATTCGCTGGGCGGGTTGTGGCTTGGCTTTCACTCCGCCATGCCTGGGGTGAAGCGGGTGATCACTGTGGCCTCGGGTCTGATCCATCCGTCGGACCATCAATTCCTGTTTCGCATGAAAACGCAGTTGTTCTGGCGCGGGCCGGTGCCGTTTGTTTCGCGGCGTCTGGGCTATGCGCCGGGAAGTCGCGTTGGCTTTGGCGCTGACCTGCCGCTGGGAGTGTACGAGGACTGGCGTCGCTGGTCACTGAACCGGGGGTTCCATCTGTCGGATGTTGGCGAAAGCATTGCAATGCCGGACCCCTCGCGTGTGACAGCAGCGATGCGTTTCGTCGCAGTGGAAGACGATGCCTGGATTCCCAAGGTTGCGGTTTGGCGGCTGATGACGCTTTACCCCGAGGCGATGAAGTCTCAGCTGGTGCTGCGGCCTGCCAGCTTTGGCCTGCCGCGGATTGGCCATCTTGGGGCATTTCATCGGTCGAATGCAGTGGTCTGGCCGGCACTTGTGGATTAGCCTGCCCGCAACTGGGGGAGGATCCGATGACCCGCTTAGTCCGTATCGATTGGCCCGACCACGGTGCGCCCGACACACCACCCGCCTTTTCCCTTGCCGAAGCAAACGGCAGGCTTGCGGCGTTGCGCAAGGCCGCCGATGCGCGGGGTTATGACGTCACGGTTGTCTATGGCGACCGGGAACACGCGGCGAACATTCATTGGCTGACCGGATTTGACCCACGATTCGAAGAGGCAGTGCTGGTTGTCACCCCCGGCGATGCGCTGTTGATCGCCGGGAACGAGTGTCTTGCCTACACTGCGATATCGCCTTTGGTTCAGGCGGGCAGTGTGCGGGTCGGTCATTGCTCCAGCTTGTCGCTGCCCTCGCAACCGCGCGGCGGGCGGCGGCTGAAGGAGTGGCTGGCTGACATGCTGGCGCTGGATGAAACGGTCGGGGTGGTCGGCTGGAAGTGGTTTGGCGCAGCCGAGGTGGACGATCCAGCCACCGCTTTGGATGTTCCCGCGTTTCTGGCGGACCCTTTGCGCAAGCTGGCGGCACGGGTGGAAAATGCGACCGATCTGATGATGCACCCCGGCCATGGCCTGCGCGCCCGCGTTGATGCGGCCGAGATCGCGCGCCTGGAATTTGCCAACCACATGGCAGCAGCCGCGCTGAAGCGGATGGTCTTTGCGTTCCGCGAAGGAATGACCGATTTTCAGGCGGTGGAAGCGGCGCGGATTGGCGGCCTGCCACTGGGGTGCCATTCGACCTTTGCAATGGGGGACGCGCCTGGGCTTTGCGGGCCGTCTGGCCGGCACCTGACCCGCGGTGAGCCGATCGGTTTCAACATCTGCCATTGGGGCGCGAACATCTGCCGCGCTGGTTGGGTGGCGCGGTCCGAGGGTGACCTGCCCGTGGCCGCACAGGATTATGTCGAAGCGTTCGTGGAACCCTACGTTACGGCGATGTCGGAATGGTGTTCGATGATGCGCCCCGGCGTGTCAGGCGGCTATATCTGGCGCCACATGATGGCCGCGCTGCCGTTCGAGGTGTTCGCGGTAACGCTGAACCCCGGCCATCTGATCGGTCAGGATGAATGGATGTCCTCGCCGATCTTCGAAGGGTCAACCGAGCCGCTGGCAAGTGGCATGGCGGTGCAGATGGATGTCATTCCCGGGCATCCGGTCTACGGGTCGACGCGGATGGAAGACGGATATGTGATTGCCGACGCGGCATTGCAGGCCGATCTGGCGCAGCGGTTTCCCAATGTCGCAAAACGCTGCCAGTCGCGGGCGCGGTTCATGCGCGACGTGATCGGGATGGACGTTCCCGACTGCCTGCTGCCGTTGGCCGATACCTGCGGCATCATCGCGCCGTTCCTGCTTGATCCGGCGAAGGTTGTGGTCTGCTGACGATCAAGCGCGTTCGAAACCCGGACGGAATGACGCAGGGGCGACCTTAATGCAGACCGCAGTTGCGTGACCCGTTCATGGTGTCGGGGAGGGGCGGCGTCAGATCAGCCCTGCCATGCGTGCCCCGGTCAGCAAGTCTGGGGCCAGATGATGCGCCCAACGCCCCAGGCTTGGCACAACATCCGGCACTTGCACCACGACACACCCGGCGCGATAGGCGGCCTCGGCCCCGGTTTCACTGTCTTCAAACACCAGGCAGCGCGAGGGTGGCAGGCCAAGCAACGAGGCGGCGAGTAGATACGGATCGGGCGCCGGTTTTGGGGCCGTCACGTCATCCAACGTGACCACATGGGCAAACGCACCGGCGATCCCCGCGAGGGCAAGCTTGCGGTGCGCCCCATCCCGGCCCGTCGAGGTTACGATGGCAAGGGGAAGGTTGGAATAGGCCAACAGCTCATGCACGCCTGGCTTAAGGGGCAATCCCGCCTCGACTCCCGCCTCAAATCCCGCCCGCCAATGCTCATTGACCGCGCCAAGATTCACGTCCGGCATAGCCGTCAGTATCAAGCGCGATGCCGTGGGTAGGTCTACTCCCACCAAACCATGCATGAAGTCTGTTCCCACGTCATGCCCATGTGCGGCAAATGCAGCTACGCCGGCGGCTAAGGCTATGCTTTCCGTGTCGACCAAGGTGCCATCGAGATCGAAAAGAAGAGCGTCGTACATGCAAGCCTCCGCAGGATGGCGGGGCTATAGCCGATCACAGATGCAGCCGATAGTGGGTGAAGCCGTCAGGGCGCTGACCGATCAGTTCGGGTCGGTAGCAGGCGATGTCGGAAAGATGCCTCGCCGCGCCAGCACCAACGCCCACTGTGACGGTGGTTCCCGGCATCGGCAAGAAACGCCAGTGGCGCAACTGCTGCGCGCCCACGCTGACGTGAGACCGGATATGGTTTTGCAAGACGCATTGCACCCGCGCGCCATCAGCAAAGGCTACCACAGGCGGCTTGGCCGGCGCCAGGGCAATCGCCCGGCTTGCGCGGTGGCCATTGGTCACCAGAAGCAGGCGTTCGTCGGCGTCCAGCAGACAGCCGTTCCGGCTTAGGCCCACAATGCGCCGGGCATGGGCATTTACCAGATGACCCCGGGCGTCAAATCGGGCTGGTTGGCTCAGGTCGATGGCGAAAGAGACCCCGGATGGCATGTCGAACGAAAAGAACGGGACCAGAGGGTCATGCAGAACCGCGTCGTTGGCACCGGGCATGATCTGATTGAACAAAGACACGGATTGCTCCAGCCAATCCGCAAGATCCGCCCCGGTCAACGCCAGAGTAACCAGCGAGTTCGGGAACAGATACAGGTCTGAAAGGCTGCGCATCCTTAGTAGGCCGGCCGGGATGTCAGTAAAGTTCGTCGGGCCGCCTCGGCCACCGGAACGGAACGGCGCTGCTCCAGCAAGAAGCGGCAGGTCAGCCCACTGAGTGCCGGATATCGCGCGCTGAACATAAGCCAACTTCGCCTCCGCAATCAGCGTCATGGCGGCGTTCGGGACCAGAGTGGCAAAATGCGTGTGAAGCGGCACGCGCGCTTTGCCGATCGGACGCCGAGACCACGCCAACGTCGCGCGATGGTCGGGCGCAATCGCACCCCGAACCAGATTGGACTCAAGGCTTCGCTGGGCACTTGCAGGGGACAGTCTTACACCTTCCGTGCTAACGGACCAACCGCGGCGACCCAGCGGCAACGGCGTCAGCAACAGATCAATGACGCCGATGTGGCTGCCCGAATGGCCTGGCATGACGGCCGGCTTGCCGGACAGAAGTCCACGTACTGGGTCGATGCCCGGGGAAGCCGGGATACCCGGACCCGGAAAGGCCAGATGGCTGTGCCCCGCAATCACTGCGTCGATTTCCGGCAATGCGGCAAGGGCAGCCGCCGCGTTTTCCATGCCATATTCCGCATCCGGCGACCCGATTCCGGAATGCGCCAGCGCCACAATCACATCGACCCCCCGTGCCTTGAGCCGTGGCAACCAGGCACGCGCAGCGGCAAGAATGTCACGGACGCGCACTTTGCCGTTCAGGTGCTCGCGGTCCCAGATCTCGATCTGAGGCGGGGCGAAGCCGATCACGCCAATCCGCAAGCGGCGTGGGCGACCGCGACTGTCGATCACCGTGCGGTTGAGAATTGTATAGGGCGGAACGAAGGTGGTGTCGCGCGCCGGACTTTTGCCAAACCGGGTGACGATGTTTGCCGAAACAAAAGGGAACTGCGCCTTTGCAAGCGCGCCCTGCAGGAAGGGCAGACCGAAGTTGAACTCATGATTGCCCAAAGTCGCTGCGTCATAGCCAAGGGTGTTGAAGGCGGTGATCACCGGATGTGCGCGGCGGCGTCGCTTTGCCGTCGCGACATAGTCTCCCAACGGATTGCCCTGCAGGAAATCACCGTTGTCAAACAACAACGAGTTGGGCGCTTCAGCCCGGGCACTGGCGATCTGATGGGCGATTTGCGACAAACCCTGACCGTTCACCGGCTGGTTAGCGTAGTAGTCGTAGCCCATCAGGCACGCATGCAGATCGCTGGTCGCGATCAGACGCAGGCGGATTTCGGCGTTGACCTTGGGCGCACCCAAAGCAGCATCGGCCCTGGCATCGTCAGAAGGCTGGGCAATCGGACCAAACAGCTCGGCCATCGGTTGGCGCGGGCCCAGTTTGGGACACAAAGCAAGGGTCGCTGGCTTCACGGGTAAAGCAACTTTCAAACAGGCGGGCGACCGTTGCAGGCTTCGCTTGGCCACCTGCACTTCGTCATTCGTGGAACTTTGCGATAACATATCGGACAAGTTGTGACTTGGTTGCGTCAAATTCAAGAATTCGCGTGAGGGTTGCAGTTTCGGCGCGGTTCGATTCACACGTCGGCTATCGATTTGCCAAGTCTGGTCAATGCGTGCGACCAAGACATTGGGTCAAAGCAAGATGGGCGTAAAAAGCGATGCGGATAGCAGAGACCGTAACCTTTGGTGGATCAGGACTGGATCGCGCCGCACATCTGCGCCGCGACACCGCTGCGATCACGGCTGCCATGTCGCGGGCGACGATCCTGCCGCTGTGGCGTGGCAAGCCCCTGATCAACGATGACCGCGCAGGGTGGTTGCCGCCAGGGCATCCGGTGCTTGCTACCGGCGGCCCGGCGATCTTTCTGGGGTTGGACGATGGCATGCCACGTTTTGCCACCGACATTTCCAATTGGTCACCCGAGGCGGGCGCGGAGGCCGTGGAAGGCGGGTTCTTTGATCCGTCCGTCCAAGCTCATCCAGCGCTGAGCACGGATTGGGGATTTGCTGAATTGCGCGGCGTAATGACGCGCCTTTCACCGCGCGACGCAGAACTGGTGGCCACCGCAAAGGCGCTGGTCCAATGGCACCGCAGCCACGGTTTCTGCGCGACTTGCGGCGCGCAGTCAAAGATGTCCGACGCCGGTTGGCAAAGGACATGTCCCGCTTGCGGCACCCAGCATTTTCCACGCACCGATCCTGTGGTGATCATGCTGGTCACGCGGGGCAACTCGGTGCTTCTGGGGCGCAGTCCCGGTTGGCCAGAGGGGATGTATTCGTTGCTTGCAGGCTTTGTCGAACCCGGCGAAACGCTGGAAGCGGCAGTCCGTCGCGAGGTAAAGGAAGAGTCCGGCATCGACTGCGGAGCAGTCGGCTATCTGGCAAGCCAACCCTGGCCTTTTCCCGCATCGCTGATGTTTGGCGCCAGCGCCGAGGCCCTGAGCGACAAGATAGTCGTGGACCCCGCCGAGTTGGAACACGCGCTCTGGGTCAGCCGCGAAGAACTGGTTTCGGTCATGGTTGGGCAGCATCCAACGATCAAGCCGGCCAGAAAAGGGGCGATCGCCCATTTCATTCTGGAGAACTGGCTTGCCGGACGACTGGAATGATCCAAGATGGCAGGACGGAATCCTACGCTGCCCGTTGGGCAGACTCGATTGGTGAATGAGGACTGATCAATGAAGTTGACGGCAAAATGTGATGTTGATGCGCCGCTGGCTTTCGTTTTTCAGACCATTACCGACTTTCCGGCTTGGGAACAGGCTGCAGCGCGGGGGGGCGCCGAAGTCGATCGTATTGCTGGCAAGCCTGCCGCGGGTGTCGGCACTGAATGGAACCTGCGTTTCGTATTTCGAGGCAAAGGCCGGAAAGCGACAGTTCGAGTTATCGGCCTGTTGCAGGATCAAAAGATCGAGTTTGATCTGGATGGAAAATCGCTGGCCGGGCTTTCGGCGATCGAGGTGCAGCCCCTGTCGGCGCGGCGCACGCGGATCAAGATTGGCTTGACAATCAAGCCAAAGACCTTGGCGGCGAGGCTGTTCGTGAACACGCTGAGACTGACGAAGGGCCGTATCACCACAAGGTACGAGATGCGGGTTGGCCAGCTGGGTGCCGAAATTGAAGACCGCTACATGCGCCACCAGTTGGAAGCGAAGAAGGGCTGATCAACCCCTTTCGCGGTCCGCCGGATAGACGCCGAGGATGTTCGATTCCGTGGTGAAGTAGCGCAACTCCTCCAGTGCAAGGGTAACGTTGGCGTCGTCCGGATGGCCTTCGATATCAGCGTAGAATTCAGTCGCGGTGAAAGACCCGCCGACCATGTAGCTTTCCAGCTTGGTCATGTTCACGCCATTGGTGGCAAAGCCGCCCATCGCCTTGTACAGCGCCGCAGGAATGTTGCGGACGCGAAAGGTGAAGGTGGTGATCATCTTGCCTGTGCCACGCCTGGCCCGGTCCGGTTTGCGCGACATCACCAGAAAACGCGTGGTGTTGTTGGCCTGATCTTCGATCTGGCTGGCAATCACATCCAACCCGTAGATCGAGGCCGCAAGTTCGCTGGCCAGCGCAGCCTTGGTCTTGTCACCGCTTTCTGCCACCTCGCGGGCCGCGCGGGCATTGTCGGAACTGACCTTGCCGCGAATGTTGTGGGCACGCAGAAAGCCCGCGCATTGCGGCAGGATCACCACATGGCCGTGCGCTTCGGCAATATCCTCCAGCCGCGCGCCCTTTACGCCCAGCAGGTTGACATGCACTCGCACGAAAGCTTCGTCCACGATGTGCAGCCCGGATTTTGGTAAAAGGGAATGCACATCGGCAACCCGCCCGTAGGTGGAATTCTCGACCGCAAGCATGCCAAGGTCGACCTCGCCGTTGCTGACCTTTTCCACCACATCCTCGAAAGTGGTGCTGGGAACGGCCTCCATATCGGGGCGCGATTGCTGACAGGCCTGGTGCGAATAGGCGCCAAGTTCCCCCTGAAATGCGATACGACCTTGCATGGGCGGGTCTCTCCGTCGGTTTTTCCCCAATCGGGGCGTTTGGTCGCGCGTCTACACCTTGAAACTTACCGGGGGAAGCAGATACATACCGCGCCAATTGAGGCCCGAGGCCAATTGAGATCCGAGGAAGGTGCAACATGCTTGACACGATGACGATGACCAAAGCGGTAGGCGCGGTGTGTGGGTCGCTCCTGGTTTTCATGTTGGGCGGTTGGGCCGCCGAAGGCTTGTATCACACCGGCGGCAGCGAAGGCGGCCACGGTGAAGAAATGGCACAGGCTTACGTGATCGACACCGGCGCTGAAGAGGCCCCGGCAGAAGGTGCAACTGAAGGCCCGGATTTTGCCACGCTGCTGGCATCGGCAGATGCGGGGGCGGGTGAAGCCGTCTTCAAGAAATGCGGATCTTGCCATAAGGTCGACGGATCAAACGGCGTCGGCCCGCACTTGAACGGCGTCGTTGGGCGCAATCACGCTGGGGTCGAAGGTTTCTCTTACTCCGAAGCGAACCTCGCGCTGGCCGCCGAGATCTGGACACCCGAAGCGATCAACGAGTTCATTGAGAACCCGAAGAAATACATGCCCGGAACCAAGATGGCCTTCGCCGGACTGCCAAAGGCGCAGGACCGGGCGAATGTGATCGCCTATCTGACCACGCTTCCGTAAGGCGTTGCAAAACGGTTGATCAGGCCGCCCCATCGGGGCGGCTTTTTCGCATTCAGGCATGCGTTCACGCAAATGCACGGTCAATCGCGGCTTGTTTGCTCGACAAAAGGCGATTTAGCATAAATGTATGCGAGATGGTGTTGCGCGGGGAGGGTGGCGGATGCGGTCAAAGGGGCACGATGCGGTAGCTAAGGCGTGGGGTCCGGGGCGCAGTTTTGTCCACGGGCTTGGCGCGGGGTTCCTGATTCTGGCGCTTGCCGGCTTTGCCGTGGCTGCACGGGCCGAGACGGTGATCACCTCTCATGGCATTTCAACCTTTGGCGATTTGCAACTGCCAGCGGATTTCAAGCATCTCTCTTACGTCAATCCGGATGCCCCCAAGGGCGGCGAACTTAGCCAGTGGGCCCAGGGCACGTTCGACACGATGAATCCGTATTCGGCCAAGGGGCTGGCTGCGGTTGGTTCCAACATCATGCTGGAATCTATCCTGGTAGGCACTGCAGACGAGATCGGAGCCAGCTACTGCCTTCTGTGTACCACAATGGAATACCCTGAGGATCGGTCATGGGTGATCTTCAACCTGCGCCCTGAGGTCACTTTCTCCGACGGCACGCCTCTGACCTCCGAAGACGTCGTATTCTCGTACGAGACTTTCGTTGCCAAGGGTCTGACCGATTTTCGCACAGTCTTTGCCGAGCAAGTTGGCGGGGCCGAGGCGCTGGGGCCTAACCGGGTCAAGTTCACCTTCAAGCCCAATGTGCCATGGCGCGACCTTCCCGCCGAAGTTGGAGGGCTGCCGGTGTTCTCCAAGGCGCATTACCTTGCCAACAAGCTCGACATGGAAGAGACCACGCTGATCCCATACCTCGGCTCTGGCCCTTATGTGCTGGACAAAATGGATGTAGGTCGCAGTGTCGTCTATAAACGCAACCCTGACTATTGGGGCGAAGGGTTGCCGATCAATATCGGCCAGAACAACTTTGACAGCCTCCGCTGGGAGTATTTCGCCGACGGAAACGCCGCGTTTGAGGGGTTCAAGGCCGGTGTCTACCGTTTCCGGACCGAAAACTCGTCAAAAAGCTGGGCTGAAAGCTATGATTTTCCGGCGGTCGCCGATGGCACTGTGATCAAGGCCGAACTGCCATCGGGCGCGAAGGCCAGCGGACAAGGGTTCGTCTTCAACCTGCGCAGGACAAACTGGCAAGTCCCGAAGGTCCGGCAGGCCGTGGCGATGATGTTCAACTTCGAATGGTCAAACCAGACGCTGTTTTACGGTCTCTATGATCGGATCAACTCGGTCTGGGAAAACACCGATATGGCCGCAGTTGGCGTCGTTACGCCCGAAGAGGTGGCGATCTTGCAGCCTCTGGTCGACGAAGGTCTGATCCCCGCTGCCCTGCTGACCGACCCGGCCGTCATGGCCCCCACCAGCGGTGAGCGGCAGTTGGACCGCAAGAACCTGCGCGCCGCCAGTGCCCTTCTCGACGAAGCCGGCTGGCCCGTCGGCGATGATGGAAAACGGCGCAACGACAAGGGCCAATTGCTGACCCTCGAAGTGCTGAATGCCAATCCGCAGTTTGACCGGGTGATCACGCCGTTCGTTGAAAACTTGATCGCCCTTGGTGTCGATGCCAAACTGACCAACATCGATCCAGCGCAGTTCGAGTTGCGCACCCGCGATCCAGCGTACGATTTCGACATGATTACTGACGCGGCCGCCAGCGCCTATTTCTCGGGCTCCGAGCTGAAGCAGTATTATGGTTCTGCCACCGCGGATGTGTCGGTGTTCAACAAGGCGGGGCTGAAAAGCAAAGCCGTGGACAAGTTGATTGAAGTGGTGATGGCCGCCAAGACCAAGGCTGAACTGACCGTGGCCACCAAGGCCTTGGACCGGGCGCTTCGGGCGGAAGGCTTCTGGATCCCGCAGTGGTACAAATCCACCAACTGGGTGGCCTATTACAACATGTACGAACATCCCGAGACGTTGGCGCCGTACAGCGTTGGCCAGACCACGACTTGGTGGTACAACGCCGAAAAGGCCGAGGCGCTAAAGGCGGCGGGCGTCTTGCAATAACAACAAGAACGGGCAGAAAACTTGGGCGCCTATATCTTTCGGCGGTTGCTGTTGGTAATCCCCACGCTGTTTGGCGTGATGGTGATCAACTTCGCGCTGACCCAATTCGTGCCCGGTGGGCCGATCGACCAAATTCAAGCCCGTCTCGAAGGCGGTGGCGATGCAATCGAGGCCATTGGTGGTACAGCTGACGCCACAATTGAAGAAAGTGACGGCGAAAGCGGTTATGTCGGCGCGCGCGGGCTGCCGCCGGAGTTTCTGGCCAAACTGGAAGTCCAGTTTGGCTTTGCCCGCATCGTCTGTGCCGATGGCTATACCGGCGAGCCGACGATCAAATCACCTGACTGCAAGAAAGAGGCGATCCCTGCGATGGAGCGGTTCTTCATCATGATGGGGAATTACCTGACTTTCGACTTTGGCGAGAGCTATTTCCGCTCAATCTCGGTCGTCGACCTGATCCTGGAGAAGATGCCGGTGTCGATCACGCTGGGCCTGTGGTCGACGGTCATCGCCTATCTGGTGTCGATCCCGCTTGGCATCCGCAAGGCCGTGCAGGACGGATCGAAGTTCGACACTTGGACCAGCGGTTTCATCATCGCGGCCTACGCGATTCCGGGATTTCTGTTCGCCATCTTGCTGATGGTTGTGTTTGCCGGGGGGTCGTTTTTCCAGTGGTTCCCGTTGCGTGGCCTGACCAGCGAGGGGTGGGAGGATTTCTCGCTGTTCCATAAGGTCACCGATTACCTCTGGCACATTGTCCTGCCGGTGACGGCGCAGTTGATTGCGTCCTTTGCGACACTGACGCTGCTGACCAAGAACAGCTTTCTGGACGAGATCAAGAAGCAATACGTGATGACCGCCCGTGCCAAGGGCCTGCCGGAAAGCCGGGTTCTGTATGGCCATGTGTTCCGCAACGCGATGCTGATCGTGATAGCCGGGTTTCCGGGCCTGTTCCTCGGGGTGTTCTTTGGTTCAAGCCTGATCATCGAGATGATCTTCTCGCTCGATGGCCTGGGGCAGCTTGCATACCGGTCCGCGGTGGAGCGGGATTACCCGATCATCTTCGGAACACTGTTCGCATTTGGCTTGATCGGGCTGATCGTCGGCATCTTGTCGGACATGATGTATGTGCTGGTCGATCCGCGCATCGATTTCGACCGGCGGGGTTAAGACATGGCGCTTTCCCCCTTGAACCAGCGACGTTGGCGGAACTTCCGATCAAACCGGCGCGCCTACTGGTCGCTGATGATCTTTCTGGTGCTTTACTCAGTCTCGCTCTGTGCCGAACTGGTTGCCAATGACAAGCCGATCCTGGTCAAGCACAACGGCGGCTATTATGTTCCGATTGCCAGGTTCTATCCGGAAAAGGCTTTTGGCGGCGATCTCCGGACCGAGGCGAAATACTCTACCGTCGAGGTGCAATGCCTGATCGTCGCGGCCGGATCGCTGGATTGCTGGGATGACCCGGAAGGGGTTCTCGCCGAAGCCACCGCCAACGGAACGGTGTTGGGACAGCCGGTCAAGGCGGGCTGGATGCTGTGGCCACCGATCCGCTACAAGTACAACTCGATTGTGGACACCGGAGGCGTGGCACCTGGGCCGCCCTCGGCGCAGAACCTTCTTGGGACGGACGACACCTCCCGAGATGTGCTGGCAAGGGTGATTTATGGCTTCCGCCTGTCGATCACCTTTGCGCTGATCGTCACGGCGCTGACCTCGATCATCGGCATCACGGCCGGGGCCGTTCAGGGTTACTTCGGCGGGCTGACCGACCTGATCTTCCAGCGGATCATCGAGCTTTGGTCGTCGATCCCGACGCTTTACGTGATCATCATCGTGACGGCGGTCTGGTCGAAAAGCTTCTGGCTGATGGTCAGCCTGATGGTGATTTTCGGTTGGACTGGCCTTGTCGGGTTGGTCAGGGCTGAGTTCCTGCGGGCCCGGAACTTTGAATATGTACGGGCGGCACGGGCATTGGGCGTGACGGATGGTCAGATCATGTTTCGCCATGTGTTGCCCAACGCGATGGTGGCGACGCTGACGATGCTGCCCTTCATCATCACTGGCACCATTGGCGCATTGGCGACGCTGGACTATCTGGGCTTCGGCCTGCCGTCCAGTTCGCCTTCGTTGGGCCAGCTGTCGCGGCAGGCGCAGCAGAACCTGCAGGCGCCCTGGCTCGGCTTTACCGCATTTTTCACCTTTGCCATCATGCTCAGCCTGCTGGTCTTCATCTTCGAAGGCGTGCGCGATGCCTTCGATCCCAGAAAGACGTTTAGATGAGCGTGCTTGACGTAAGTGGTCTGTCGGTCACGTTCCGGCAGGATGGTCGGGTGATCGAGGCGGTCAAATCGGTTTCGTTCAGTGTTGCCAAGGGCGAGACGGTGGCTTTGGTCGGCGAAAGCGGGTCGGGAAAATCGGTCACCGCCCTGTCTGCCGTCGGGCTGTTGCCGGACAGCGCCAGTGTGACCGGCTCCATCACCTACAACGGCGCGCAGATGGTTGGCGCGTCAGATCGCGTGTTGCGGGGGGTGCGCGGCAACGACATCAGCTTCATCTTTCAAGAGCCGATGACCAGCCTGAACCCGCTGCACACCATCGAAAAACAGATGTCGGAAAGTCTTGCCTTGCATCAGGGCCTGGATGGCGCGGCAGCCCGGGCGCGGGTGATTGAACTGATGGGTAAGGTCGGCATCCGCGATGCTGAAAGCCGCCTTGGCGCCTATCCGCATCAGCTGTCTGGCGGGCAGCGGCAGCGCGTGATGATCGCGATGGCGCTGGCGAACGGGCCGGAACTTCTGGTGGCGGATGAGCCGACGACGGCGCTGGACGTGACCATTCAGGCGCAGATCCTGGACCTGCTGGCGGACCTCAAGCGGTCCGAGGGGTTGAGCCTCTTGTTCATCACCCACGACCTTGGCATCGTGCGACGTATCGCTGATCGGGTCTGCGTGATGCAAGGCGGCGAAATTGTGGAGCAGGGGCCCACCGCCGAGATATTTGCCAATCCACAGCACCCCTACACGCAGAAACTGCTGTCTGCAGAACAAGTTGGCGGGCCAAGCCCGGTGCCCGAAGGCGCCGCAGAAGTGGCAAGGACCGACAATCTGCGCATCTGGTTTCCGATCCAGAAAGGTCTGCTGCGCAAGACCGTGGGCCATGTGAAGGCAGTGAATGACGCAACGCTCAGCGTGCGTGCTGGCGAAACCCTTGGGATTGTCGGAGAGAGCGGTTCTGGCAAGACGACGCTGGCGCTGGCCATCCTGCGGTTGATCCCTTCAACCGGACCGGTTGTCTTTCTGGGTCAGGACCTGCGTGAGAAATCGGGTGCGGTGATGCGGGCGCTCCGGCGTGAGATGCAGGTGGTGTTTCAGGATCCGTTCGGCAGCCTGTCGCCCCGGATGACAGCAGAGCAGATCATCGCGGAAGGGTTGGGCGTCCACGGTCTGGAACCGGGCCGCAACCGGACGGAAATGGTGGCAGAGATCATGGCCGAAGTCGGCCTGGACCCTGCAGCGATGACACGCTATCCGCATGAATTTTCAGGCGGCCAACGTCAGCGTATTGCGATTGCGCGGGCGATGATCCTGCGACCCAAGCTGGTGGTGCTGGACGAACCGACCAGCGCCCTCGACATGACCGTGCAGGTTCAGATTGTCGGCCTGTTGCGTGACCTGCAGCGCAAATGGGGCCTTGCCTACATCTTCATCAGCCATGACCTGCGGGTGATCCGCGCGATGGCCCACAAGGTGATGGTGATGCAGGCGGGCGATGTGGTGGAAGCCGGCGATTGTGCGGCTGTGTTTACCAACCCTCAATCCGACTATACCAAGGCTTTGATGGCGGCAGCATTCGGGCCTTGATGTGAAACTGCTTTTTGTCCACCAGAACTTTCCCGGCCAGTTTCTTTATCTGGCACCGGAGATGCAGCGGCGCGGGCATGATTGCCGCGTCCTGACCGACGCCAAAAACCAGAACCCATCTGACATCCCGGTGTTGAAATACTCCTTTTCGCCGAAGGAGGTGGACCCTGCCGCCACCCGACTGGGCCGCAACTACACCGCGATGAGCGACCGTGGCGTTGTGATTGCCCGTGCTGCGCGCAAGTTGCGCGACGAGCAGGGGTATGTTCCCGACGTGATCTTTGGCCATTCCGGTTGGGGCGAGACCCTGTTCCTCAAGGAGGTTTGGCCCGAAGCAAAGCTGCTGGTTTATGCAGAGTTCTATTATCACGGCGTTGGTGGCGACGTGGGCTTTGACCTTGAGTTCAGCGTTCCCAGTTTTGATCAGGTGATGATCGCGCAGGGGCGGGCGGCCTATCTTGCGCAGGCCCTTCTGCACGCTGACCGTGGCCTGTCGCCAACCGAATGGCAGGCCAGCCGTCATCCGCCCAAATTGCGCGAAATGATCGATGTGATCTTCGATGGTGTTGATTGTGACCGTCTGGCGCCAAACCCGTTGGCGCAGTTCACTTTGCCAAACGGCAGCGTTCTGAAGGTGGGCGATGAGGTGCTGACATTCGTCAACCGCAACTTGGAACCCTACCGTGGCTTTCATGTGTTCATGCGGGCCCTGCCTGCGGTGCTTGCTGCGCGGCCAGAGGCGCAGGTGGTGATCGTTGGCGGCAACGAGGTCAGTTACGGTTTCATGCCGAAAGAGGGCGGAAACTGGAAGGACAAGTTGCTTGCCGAAGTCGGTGACAAACTTGACTTAGATCGCGTCCATTTTGTCGGAAAGCTGCCCTACGACCAGTTTGTTGACCTGATGCATGTCGGTCGCGCGCATGCCTATCTGACTTACCCCTTCGTGCTCAGCTGGTCGATGGTCGAGGCTATGGCGTGCGGGGCACTGGTGGTTGGGTCAAGGACCGCGCCGGTGCAAGAGGTGATCCGCGACGGCGTCAACGGCAGATTGGTGGAGTTTTTCGATGTAGAAAGTTGGTCCAAAGCCTTGATCGAGGTTTTGGCAGAGCCCGAGCGTTTCACCCTGTTGCGCAGCGAAGCTATTGAAACAGCTAGAAGGTCCTATGATCTGCGGACCATCTGCTTGCCCAAGCAGATATCACTTTTGACAAGTTTGGAAAGCGGCCAACTCGGCTAGACTGCGCCAGAATGCTGCGCATGAGAATGGTCATAGCTGTCGAAGGCGCGGGCAATCATCCGCGTCAATGGCTTTGCATGATCGGGAATACAAAAGCCTTCCGACGTGACGCTGACCATGTCACCGAACTGCACAGCCGCCGCTTCAAACAAGCCGACAATCTGGTCTGGCGTTGCAGCAAAGTCCTTCGCCAGTTCGGCGCTCGACACGCTGAAGTCGCACATCAATGCTTCGATGATCCGGGCGCGCAGCTTGTCTTCACCGGCATATCTGTGGCCACGATGCGTGGCAAAGCCGCCCGCCCGGATTGCCCGCGTGTAATCAGCCGTACCCGATGCGTTTTGCGCATAGCCTTGCGGAAAGCGCGAAATGGACGAGGCCCCAAGCCCGATGAGCACGGGCGAAGTGTCTTCAGTGTAGCCTTGGAAATTGCGCCGCAGAGTACCCGCCTTCGCGGCTTTGGCCATGCCATCGGACGGTCGCGCAAAGTGATCGATGCCAATTTCATCATACCCGTCCCACTGGAACAAATCGCGCGCAACCTCATAAAGCGACAGCCGTTCTTCGGGGGTTGGCAGTGCGTCTGACGGGATCATTTGCTGTCGGCGGCTCATCCACGGCACATGCGCATAGCCATAAAGCGCAACCCGGTCCGGCGCCAGCGTCAGCAATTTCTGGACCGAATCTGCGATGCGTGGGGCCGTCTGGTGTGGAAGGCCATAAAGGATGTCGGCGTTCAGGCTGCGCACACCGCGCGCGCGGATGCGTTCAGCGATGTCGCGGGTTAGCTCATACCCCTGTTCGCGGCCGATGGTCTTCTGGATCTCTGGGTCGAAATCCTGCACCCCGATCGAGGCACGGTTCATGCCAGATGCAGTCAGCGCATCGAGACGGGCGTCATCTACTTCGTTGGGGTCAATTTCGACCGAAAACTCGCTGTTCGGACCAAGCGGGACCACCGCAAAGATAGCTTTCGCCAGATCGCCGATCAACTGGGCAGGGATCATTGTCGGAGTGCCACCACCCCAATGCAGACGGCTCAGGGTAACACCTGCGGGAAGGATGGCCCTCAGCAACGCGAGTTCGGCTTTCAATGTGGCGACATAGGCAACTACCGGATCGTCCGATGAAGAGCCTTGCGTCCGGCAGGCACAGAACCAGCAAAGCCTGCGACAGAACGGTACATGAAGATAAAGCGAGATCGCGGAGCTTTCCGGGATTGCCCGGACCCATGATGCGAAATCCGTCGCTCCCACAGTGGAACTGAAGTGCGGAGCCGTTGGGTAAGACGTATAACGCGGGACGCGCGCGTCAAACAGACCGAGGCGGGCGAGTTGCGAGTTTTTCGACATGCGCCTACACTAGGGTAGCCGAGCCGCAAGTCTCTTTGACGCAGATCAAGTGGAAACAAAATCGATGCAAGGTCTCCTGGCGCACCAGCAATGCAGCGACTGCCCGATCCGCCACCGCGCCGTTTGCGCGCGCTGTGAGACCGACGAATTGGCACAGATGGAACAGATCAAATATTATCGCAGCTATCAGGCGGGGCAGACGATCATCTGGTCGGGCGATCGGATGGAGTTCGTGGGCTCCGTGGTAACCGGGATCGCGACGCTGGCTCAGACGATGGAAGACGGGCGGCGGCAGATGGTTGGGTTGTTGTTGCCGTCGGACTTTGTTGGACGGCCGGGGCGCGACACTGCGGCTTTTGACGTGACAGCGACGACCGATGTGATGATGTGCTGTTTTCGCAAGAAGCCGTTCGAGGCGATGATGGCCGCCACCCCGCACATCGCGCAGCGGTTGCTGGAAATGACGCTGGACGAGCTGGATGCCGCGCGGGAATGGATGCTGCTCCTTGGTCGCAAGACGGCGCGGGAAAAGATCGCGTCGCTGATTGCCATCATTGCCCGGCGCGAGGCGGCGCTGCAGGTGCGGCGAGCGAAGGGGATGCTAACGGTGGACCTGCCGCTGACGCGAGAGGAAATGGCGGACTATCTTGGGTTGACTCTTGAGACGGTGAGCCGGCAGATATCGGCGCTGAAGAAGGATGGGGTCATCATTGTCGAGGGCAACCGGCATGTGAGCATCCCAGATCTGGACCGCCTGCTTGAAGAGGCGGGTGATGACAACGACGGGGGGATGCTGGTTTAGCCGATGTCCACGCGTGGACAACTGAAATCATCCGGCTAAACCATTGATTTATAACAAACGGCTTTGCCAAATTTAACTTCCTGTTAACTTTTCCCGCAGCGCCCCTTGCACCGTATTGGACCCCTTTCATGCTTACTTTCCACACCTGCGATGTCTTTACCGACCAGCCTTTTGCCGGCAATCCCCTGGCCATTGTCCTTGGTGCGGATGACCTGACGCCCGCCCGGATGCAGATCCTTGCGCGCGAGTTCAATCTGTCAGAGACCATCTTCGTGCAGCGCCCGGTGAACCCCGCCCACACCGCCCGCGTACGCATTTTCTTTCCCACTGCCGAGATCCCGTTTGCCGGGCATCCGACAATCGGCTGCGCGATCCATCTGGCCGAGGCGATGGCCGGTCCGGGCGATTTCCTGCGCCAGATCGTGCTGGAGGAGGAGGCGGGTCTGGTGCCGGTGACCGTGCGGCGCGAAAACGGCGTCTCGCTTGCGGAACTGGTTGCGCCGGTTATCCCGCATGGCGTGACCGGAGCGCCTGATAGCGAACTGGCGCTGAACCGCGAGCGGTTGGCCGCTGCGGTTGGCCTGAAACCGGGTGACATCGGCTTTGGCCTGCATCGCCCCGGCCTGTGGCAGGGGGGGCCGCGATTTCTGTATGTCCCGGTGGCCGACAAGGATGCCCTGGCGCGCGCGCGTCCACAGCAGCCGGTCTGGTCTGAAATCATGCACGGCGGCGGGGTCGACTGCGCCTATCTGTATACCCCCGGCACAGGCTGCGATTATCAGGCGCGGATGTTTTCGCCGACGGCGGGGATCCCGGAAGACCCCGCCACCGGATCGGCAAGCGCCATTCTGGCGGCGCAACTGCGAGCCGCAGGTGCGCTTGGTCCGGATGAGACCAGGCTGACGTTGTTTCAAGGCGTCGAGATGGGACGCCCAAGCCGGATCGGCCTGACGATCCGACGCGCAAACGGTGCGCTTCAAGAAGTGCGCATCAGCGGTGGCGCGGTGCCGATTTCAACCGGGAAAATCCGACCTCCGGCCTGAGGGGGCGGCCATTGCCGCCCTCCGTGGCAACGCCGTCCGAGGGGCTCGATGCCCCGAAGGACGGCGCTCTTTTTCAGGATCAATGCGCCAGAAACACCATCAATGCGCCAGAAACACTGGCACCTCGGCATTCTCAAGCATATCGCGGGTGGCGCCGCCGAGGATGGCTTCGCGGAGCCGCGAGTGGCCATAGGCGCCCATCACCAGAAGATCGGCATTCGCGTCGCGCAGGTGGCGGGCAAGAACGTCTGAGACGCGGGGCAGCGTGCGCGCCAGCACTGTCACTTCGGCCCGCACCCCGTGGCGCACCAGCATCTGGCAGATCAGCCCGCCCGGATCCGACCGTTCGGGCCCATGCGTTGGCGGGTCGATCACCACGATGGATACCTGATCCGCACGCTTGAGAAACGGCAGCGCGGCACGGGCTGCAACCAGTGCCTCGCGGCTCTGGTTCCACGCTACGACAATCCGGCGCGGTTCGGCACTGGCCATCCCTTTGTCGGGCACCACAAGCACCGGGGCCATCCCGGCAAACAGCGCAGCTTCGATCACCGCTTCGTCGTCCACCCCGCGACCCTTGCCATAAGGCTGTTGCAGCACCACCAGATCGGCATAGCGCGCCCGCGTGGCCACGATATCGGTTAGCGTGCCCAATTGGCAGACGGCGGTTTCCACTGCCGTTCTGACGCCGGGGGACTGCTGTGCAAGCGCTGCGTTCACCGCCTTTTCGGTGGCGCGCGCATCCTCTTCGGCGCGGTCCATCGCGGTGGCGATGATCACGGCGCCCGACCCTACGTAGGCATAGCCAACCTGCGTGTGGTCAACACCCAACGCCAGAAGATCAAGATGCGCATCTGCCATCAACGCAATCTGGCAAGCGGCGGCAATCGGGGCGGTCAGCCCGGTTGGCGAGGTGGCGACGGTCAGCAGGGATTTGTAAGCCATGGCGACACTCCTTTGAGCAACTTCCCGGTCATCCTAGGGCGTGGCGCGGCCCTGCACGTTGATTGAAGTCAACTTGGTCGCACACTTGTGTTGATACAGATCAAGGCGGCGATCCTTGCCGCGCTGCAGAAGTTGGTCAGTCGACACGCCCAGCCGGGTCTCGAATTGTATCGGGGTGCGAGCGGGGGAGGACCAGACGAAGGGACGCACAATGTGGGATTATCTGAAACTGGTGGGGTTGGGTCTGGTGGCCGTGATGGCAGCCATAGCCGCCAACTACGCCCATGACCTTGCTTATATGGTGAATGCGATCACGGTGATGCTTGCCGCCGGTATCGCGTTTCTGTGGGTGCTGCGGACAGCGGGCGATCCGCGCCCCGATGTCAGCCACGAATACTTTGACAGCGTGATCCGGGCGGGGGCGATTGCCACGGCGTTCTGGGGCATAGTCGGCTTTCTGGTGGGGGTGGTCATCGCCAGCCAGTTGGCCTTTCCGCAGCTGAACTTCGAATTTCTGCAAGGGTATGGCAATTTTGGCCGGTTAAGGCCGTTGCATACCAGCGCTGTGATCTTTGCCTTTGGTGGCAACGCGCTGATCATGTCCAGTTTCTACATCGTCCAGCGCACCTCTGCCGCGCGGTTGTTCGGCGGCAGTCTGGGGTGGTTCGTGTTCTGGGGCTGGCAGCTGGTGATCGTTCTAGCGGCCACCGGCTATGTGCTGGGGGCCACACAGGGCAAGGAATACGCCGAGCCGGTCTGGTACGTCGATATCCTGATCACGCTGGTCTGGGTGGCGTTCCTGATCACTTTCATGGGCACGCTGTTTCGCCGCAAAGAGCCCCACATCTACGTGGCGAACTGGTTCCTCTTGTCGATGATCCTGACGGTGGCGATGCTGCATCTGGTGAACAACGCCGCGATCCCGGTGTCGATTTTCGGATCGGCGCAGGTGCAGGTCTATTCCGGCGTGCAGGATGCGATGGTGCAGTGGTGGTACGGCCACAACGCGGTGGGCTTCTTCCTGACGGCGGGTTTCCTCGGCATGATGTACTACTTCGTGCCCAAGCAGGCCGAGCGTCCGGTCTACA
>NZ_JANMET010000049.1:0-1715 GCF_031377265.1 Tabrizicola sp.
TCGCTGCACGGCATTCTTGAAAAGCTCGATTATCTTCAGGATCTTGGCATCACCTATGTCCACCTGATGCCCTGCCTGAAACCCCGCCCCGGTGACAGTGACGGCGGCTATTCGGTGATGGATTACCGCCAGATCAACCCCGCGTTCGGCACCATGGCGGATTTTGAGGCGGTCAGTGCCGCCCTGCGCGCGCGCGGCATCTCGCTCTGCATCGATCTGGTGCTGAACCACACCGCCAAGGAACACGCCTGGGCGAAAAAGGCGGCCAAGGGCGATGTTGCCTATCAGGATTACTACCTGATGTTCGACACGCCCGACGTTCCAAACCGCTATGAACAGTCGCTGGTCGAGGTGTTTCCCGAAAACGCGCCCGGCAACTTCACCTACCACCCCACGTTCGGCAAATGGGTCTGGACCACCTTCAACGAACATCAGTGGGATCTGAACTGGGCCAATCCGGCGGTGTTTCTGGAAATCACCGAAGTTATGCTGTTCCTGGCCAACCGTGGCGTCGATGTGCTGCGCCTCGATGCCGTGGCCTTCATGTGGAAACGGATGGGCACGCGCTGCCAGTCGGAACCCGAGGTGCATATGCTGCTGCAGGCCCTGCGCGCCTGCAGCCGGATTGCCAGCGCCGCCGTGCTGCATCTGGAAGAGGCGATCGTCGCCCCCGCCGAAATGCTGCCCTACCTCGGGCGCGGGCGGCATGACGGGCGCGAGGGCAACCTAGCCTATCACAACAGCCTGATGGTGCAGTTCTGGTCATCGCTCGCCACCCGCGACACCCGCCTGATGACGCATGTGCTCGGCACGCATTTCCCTGACCGGCTGACCAACGCCACCTACGCCACCTATATCCGCTGCCATGACGACATCGGCTGGGCGATCACTGACGAGGACGCCGCTGCGGTCGGGGCGTCAGGCCACGGCCACCGCGCCTTTCTGTCAGATTTCTACGAAGGCCGCTTTCCCGGCACCTTCGCCAAGGGCGCGCTGTTTCAGGCGAACGAAGCGACGGGCGACAAGCGCATCTCGGGCTGCTTCGCCTCGCTGGCCGGGCTGGAACGGGCGATGGATACAGGCGATGCCGCAGGGGTGGAGGCCGCGGTGCAGCGCATCCTGATGGGCCACGCGCTGATTGCGGCCTACGGCGGTATCCCCCTGATCTACATGGGCGACGAACTGGCCCTGACCAATGACCACAGCTATCTCGATGCGCCCGAACACGCCCATGACAGCCGCTGGATTCACCGCCCCCCGATGGATTGGTCGCAGGCCGCGCATCGGCATGACGGGGCCACGCCCGGCGCGCAGGTGTTCTGGGGCACCCGCCACATCCTTGCCCGCCGCCGGGCCACGGCGGCGCTGCATGCCGCTGTGCCGGTGAGGGTGGTCAGCTGCGGCCTACCCGGCGTATTCTCGTTTGTCAGGATCGCCCCGACCGGCACCCTGCTTTGCCTTTTCAACTTCACCGAAACATGGCAGCGCGTGCCAGAGGTCTGGGTACGCGCGGTTGGTGCCACCCATATCCATGACGCCCTGTCCGACCATCCGGTGGATGCCTTTGACGGCCACATCGCCCTGCCGCCCTATGGCCGCGTCTGGCTGACCTGAGGTTTTGCCCACTGGACGATCGGTTATCGCCGCGCCAAAGTGCCCTAAAACACGAGGGATAGGCGTATGGCGCTGACAAGACGGGCCGCACTTTTCGCCGC
>NZ_JANMET010000064.1:0-19376 GCF_031377265.1 Tabrizicola sp.
TCCTCAGATCTACCCGCACCCCGGCTGGGTCGAACATGATCCCTCGGATCTCTGGGCCACCGTCGCCGGCACCGCCCGCGCCGCGATCGAGAAAGCCGGCATCGACGCCCGCGACATCGCCGCGATTGGCATCACCAACCAGCGCGAGACGACCCTGATCTGGGACCGCGCCACCGGCCAGCCGATCCACAACGCCATCGTATGGCAAGACCGCCGCACCGCGCCCACCTGCGAGGCGCTGACCGCTGCGGGTCACGCCGCCATGATTACCGCCCGGACCGGCCTGCTGCTGGACCCGTATTTCTCGGCCACCAAGGTCAAGTGGCTGCTGGACCACGTTGAAGGTGCACGGGAGAAGGCCAAACGGGGCGAACTCGCGTTTGGCACCGTCGACACTTATCTGATCTGGAAATTGACCGGCGGGCGCACCCACGCGACCGACGCCACCAATGCCGCCCGGACCATGATCTACAACATCACCAAGGGCGAGTGGGACGCGGAGATCTGCGGGCTTCTGGACATTCCGATGTCCCTTCTGCCTGAGGTGCGCGACTGCGCTGCCGATTTTGGCATGACCCGGTCCGACCTGTTCGGTCGCGAAATCCAGATCCTTGGGGTCGCCGGGGATCAGCAGGCCGCAACCGTGGGGCAGGCCTGCTTCAGCCCCGGCATGATGAAATCCACCTATGGCACCGGCTGCTTTGCGTTGCTTAACACCGGGCCGGACATGGTGCCGTCGAAGAACCGCCTGCTGACCACCATTGCCTATCAGTTGAAGGGCAAGCCGACCTATGCGCTGGAAGGCTCGATCTTCATCGCGGGCGCGGTGGTGCAATGGCTGCGTGACGGGCTGAAGATCATCCGTGAGGCGAAGGAGACCCAGCCGCTGGCCGAACAGGCCGATGCCGCACAGGGGGTTACCCTGGTGCCGGCCTTCACCGGCCTTGGAGCGCCGTATTGGCGGCCCGATTGCCGGGGCGCGATCTATGGTTTGACCCGCAACTCTGGCCCGGCGGAACTGGCGCGGGCGGCACTGGAAAGCGTGGGCTATCAGACCCGCGACCTGTTGGAGGCGATGCGGGCAGACTGGGGAACGGCTGCCGATGGGGTGCTGCGGGTGGATGGCGGCATGACGGCCAGTGACTGGGCGATGCAGTTCCTGTCGGACATTCTGGGCGCGCCGGTGGACCGACCAATCGTCACCGAGACCACTGCGCTGGGTGCTGCGTTTCTTGCCGGAATGCAGGCGGGCGTAACCGGCGGGCCGGAGGATTTTGCCAAGAGCTGGGCGCTGAACCGCCGCTTTGTCCCGACGATGGACAAGGCGACCCGCGACGCGAAATACGCGCGTTGGGGCAGGGCGGTGGCGGCGACCATGTCGGTATGACGCCGTTTGCGATTGCAGGCCCCCAGCGCATCCTGTTTGGCCGGGGCGAGGCGGCGAAGGCACCGGCGTTGATTGCTGCCTTCGGGGCGCGGGGCATCGTGGTGCATGGCGCGACCCGGATGCGGGCAGAGTGGCTGATCGCGGCGCTGGGCGCGGATGTGCTGGCGCTGCCTTGCCCGGGCGAACCGACGCTGGCCGATCTGGAGGCTGCGGTGCTGCTGGCCCGTGCCCATGCGCCGCATTGGGTGGTGGCAATTGGCGGCGGCGCGGTGTTGGATCTGGGCAAGGCGTTGGCCGGGCTGATCCCGTCGCCAAGCCCGGCGATGGACCATCTGGAGGTGGTGGGCAGGGCCCTGCCGTTGAGTGCCGATCCGCTGCCCTACATCGCCATCCCGACGACCAGCGGCACCGGGGCCGAGGCCACGCGCAATGCAGTGATCGGCCTGCCGGAGCATGGCCGCAAGGTCAGCCTGCGCGATGACCGGATGATCGCGCGGCTGGCAATTGTTGACCCCGCGCTGACCGATGGCTGCCCGCGCGGCGTGACGCTGGCCTCGGGGCTTGATGCTTTGGTACAGGTGATCGAGCCGTACGTTTCGTGCAAAGCTACCCCTTACACCGATGCCCTGACGTTGCCGGTGATGGGGCCAGGACTGACGGCGCTGCGCCGTCTGATGGACGGCGAAGATGCCACAGCGCGTGACACGATGGCGTGGATGAGCCTGTGTGGCGGGCTGGCGCTGTCAAACGCCGGGCTTGGCGCGGTGCATGGCCTTGCGGGTGTGATTGGGGGGATTACCGGGGCTGCGCATGGCGCGATCTGCGGCGCGTTGATCGGGCCTGTGCTGGCGGCGAACCGGGCGGCGGCCGGAGGTGCCGTGCGCGAACGGCTGGATCGGGTGTGTGAGGTTTTGGCGGTTGTTCTGGGCTGCGACCCGGGAGCGGCCCCTGAGGTGCTGAAAGACTGGGCACAAGGGGCGGGCCTGCCGGCGCTGTGTGATCTTGGTGTAGCCCCGGCCGATCATCGCGCGATTGCCGACGCGGCGCTGGCGTCGTCGTCGATGAAGGGCAATCCGGTTTTGCTATCGTCGGCGGAGCTGGAGGAAATCCTGCAGCGCGCCTGAGGCTCTGCCGGTTGCGGCGCTTCAGGTCGGCCAAAGCGTCAGGCGTTCAGAAAGACGCGAACGGTTTCTTCGAACTCGCGCGGTTTTTCGGCGTGCAGCCAATGGCCTGCGCCGGGGATCTTGGCAAAGCGCGCGTGCGCAAACAGCGCGCGGATGCGGTCACGATGTTCAGCAAGGACATAACGGCTGTTGGCCCCGGTCAGGAACAGGGTTGGCCCGGTGAACTGGCCCGACGTCTCGGGCCAGCCGACGATCTTTGCCATCTCGGCTTCAAGCACATCAAGGTTCAGCCGCCAGTGGGGCGGCTTGGACCGAAAATCCAGCGATTGCAGAAAGAAGGCGCGCAAGGCCGGGTCATCGACGGCGCCTGACAGGGCAGCATCGGCTTCGGCCCGTGTGGAGATGCCCTCAAGGTTGATGCCGCGCATCGCGTGCACATGGCGGGTCTGGTCATGGTCATAGGCGACAGGGGCGATGTCAGCGACGATCAGTTTGCGGACCCGCTCCGGCGCGGTCAGCGCCAGCCACATGGCCGCTTTGCCCCCCATCGAATGGCCCAGCACATCGGCCCGCCCGCCAAGGCTTGTGATCACCTCGGCCAGATCGGCAGCCATTTCGGGGTAGCCCTGCACCGTCGCGCGCGGGCTGCCGCCGTGGTTGCGCATGTCCACGGCAACAACGTCGCGCTGGTCGGCCAGCCTGCGGGCAATGACGCCCCAGTTGCGACCCGACCCGTAAAGGCCGTGTGCGATGACCAATGGTGGTGCATTGGATGGGGTGATGGCGGGATGAACAAGCGTGACAAGCATGGCTCTTTGTAGCGATCACGGAAGCTTCAGGCCAGAGCGGTTGAACCTCGGCGGAGTTGGCCTTAGGTTCAGGCCATGAATATCCTTGGGACAGCAGCATGAGCGCGGTGACGATCCAGCAGATGGCCGATCGCGTGGCGCAGCTTATGGAGGAACGGCTTGCCATCCGGGGCCGCGGCCTTGCCACCAAGCTGCGCCGGGCGGGCAGGGGATTGCCCAGACGGGTGCGCGACGCCGGCGCCGGCCTTGCCGAAGCTGCCGCCAAAGCCAGGAATCCGAAGCTGCTTGGGCAGATCGACATGGGGCAAGTGTCTGATCACTATGACATTTGCGTGCGCCACCTGATTACCATCGACCCAACAAAACGCCGCCGCGAGTTTATTGGCGGGGTTTTGTCGTCGGCAGGGCTTGGGCTGTTGATCGCTGGACTTGGGCTGATCGCCTTCCTGGTCTGGCGCGGCTATTTGTAACCCGGCTTGACAGCTAAGGGCGCAGCCTCAGCAGACACCGCGCTGCGGCAAACAAGCGTGACGGTGACGAAGGCGACGTAAAGCAAAAGATACCATGACCCAAGCTTTGCAAAGCTGACCATCTGACCGGGAAGCTGGCCGGAGTACACCCAGGTGCCGGTGGCCGTGCCCACGTTTTCGGCCACCCAAAGGGCCAGCGCAGACAGGATTGCGGCAAGCGGCAACGGCATCCACCAATCCCGATCCGAGATGCGAAACCAGATGCGCGTGCGCGCATAAAGTCCGACCGTTGCCGCGAACAGCAAGAGCCTTATGTCGGGGCCGAAATGGTGGGCGAAGAAGTTCACATAGATCGCAACCGCCAGGATCACCGTTGTCCAGAATGGCGGGTAGGGGGCAAAGCGCATGTCAAAGACCCGGATCACCCGGGCCATGTAGCTGCCGACGCTGGCATACATGAAGCCGGAGAACAGGGGCACCCCAAGCACCACGAAAACCCCGGCCTCGGGGTAGGCCCATGACCCTGCGCTGACCTTGAACCATTCCATCGCCGTGCCGGTCAGGTGGAACAGCAGGATCACCCGCGCCTCTTCCCAGGTTTCAAGTTTCGTCGCAAGGAAGACCGCTTGTGTCGCGACGGCGAAAAGGAACAGGAAATCATAGCGTTGCAGGGGCCATTCGGGCTGCCACACCAGTTTGGTGGCAATGATTGCCACCAACAACAGCCCGCCGAACAGGCAGGCCCAGCCCTGTTTCAGGACGAACATCGCGAATTCGGCCAGCGCGAAGGGAAGCCTTGCACGAGCCCAGTCGCCCATGCGGCGTTCGAGGGAGCGGGTTTCCGGAGTGGTCATGCGGGCCTTCGGTCTGGGCAGTTGGGATGTGACCGGGGGGCGGGGTTGGCGTCAAGGCCCGGGGTTCGGCGGTTGGGTTAAGGGGAAGTGAACGGGGTTTTGGGGGCGGGGAGGGGTGGGGGCCGCAAGAGCCTCCAACCCCTTGGGAACGCTTTGGTAATCAGGGGAATTTCGGGGGAGGGACCTGTCTTCTTTCCGTCTTCCTTGCGTCTTCCTTCCGTCTCTACGCGCGTCTTGGTCTCGCGGCGTTAACCATGCGGGGCGAATCAGGTCTGGTGGGGCTTGCGGGGGGGTGCATGGGGGAATGGCTGCAATGCGGACTTTGCTGCCTTTCAGCTGCACAGCTGTGCAAAGGGCAGGGGCAAACCGAAGGATGGGTGCAGCAAGTCCGTTCTGGGCGGGGATGCGCCTTGCTTCCGCCCGCCATCGTGGTGAGTGCTGGTCTTGCCATCAGGCGACCCCGTTCCTAGGCTAGCGCGAATTATGGAGCAAGAAATGCACCGTCGACGCTTCATTCAGGCCGCTGGCGGACTCGCTGCCGGGCCCTTGGCCCTTTGGCCCGCAAGGGCGCAGGAACGGGCAGCCTTGGGTGCCGCGGCACCTTGGGTCGCGGGCCTCGGCCATGGGATGGGCATTGCCGTGCATGACCTTTCCGAGGCAACGCTTGATGTCTGTGCAAGCGCAGGTTTCAGCTTTGTGCGCACCGACCTTTTCTGGTCGGACGTCGAGACACAGCGCCACAGGCTTGACTGGTCGCGCTGGGACCCGTTCGTAGATGGGCTGAAGGCGCGGCGGCTTAGGCCCGTGTTCGTCCTCGGCTTCAACAACCCGGACGTTTACGGCGGTCGCTGGATGGAGGGCGTCACCACCTACATCGAAATACAGGCCTTCACCGCCTTCGCCGCTGCCGCCGCCACGCGCTACCGCGACGCCAACCCCATCTGGGAGATCTGGAACGAGCCGAACCGCGCCAACTTCTGGGAGCCGCGCGAAAATCCTGCGGAATACATGGCCCTGGCCCGCGCGACTGCCGAAGTTATCCGCCGCGCCGAACCCGACGCGGCGATCATCGGGCCCGCGCTTGGCCACAAGGTGGGCGAGCCGGTGCTGGACTTCGCCTTCCTGCAGGCATGCCTCGACGATGGGCTTGCCGGGCTGGTCGACGCCGTCAGCATCCACCCCTATGTCGACCCGGAAGTCGTGGCACCCGAATATGAAAAGGTGCGGGCGATGGTGGATGCCGCCGGGGACCGGGCGGTAGCCATAGTCTCGACCGAATGGGGCTTTGCCACCAACGACTTCGTTTCCGACGACCTGCAGGCCGACGTGCTTGTGCGGATGTTCCTGATCAACCTAAGCCTCGGCATCCCCCTCTCCATCGCCTATGTGGCGGTGGACCGGACCGAGGAGTATGTGCCCAAGGAAGAGCGCACCTACGGCATCGCAAGGGCGGATCACACGCCCAAGGCTGCCTACCACGCTTTGCGCGAAATGAACGCGCGCCTCGCGGGTGTGCATTTCCGCGAGGCGCTGCCGACGGCCCCGGGCGACGTGGCGCTGGCCTTCGAGGGTGAAGGGCGCCGCTGGGTCGCCGCCTGGACCGCCGGAGAGCCGCACGAGGCGGAGGTGGCGCGCCGCACTGTCGCGCTGACTAGCCGGCCTGTCTATCTGGACGGCTGACAGCCGCTCGCCCACGCGCTGCGCGAGCGTCGTCGTCGTTGAAAGGAAATTCTGCAGGCGGAACGAATGTCTGTTTTCGGGGTCGCCTTCGCAGAACCTGAATGACCGGTATGGATTCGAACCGCCATTCGACGACAAACACTCCTTGGCCCGGACTCAAGGCGCGGAACGCGCCGCCGGGCCGTGCCCTCCCTCGCCCCGGGAGGGCGCTTTTGCAGCGTCGGTCACCCGAACTGCGGTGGGAGGGTTTGCGGGATAAAGCGCCTAGGTCGGCCGTTGGAGCGCCCGCCCGAGGGAGGGCGCGGCCCTGTGTCGTGCGGGGCGCTTGGGCTGGGCAAGGTAAGGTGCGCTTTAGCGCACCCTACGATGGTGTCACAGCCCCGGGTAGATCGGGAACTTCTGGCAGAGGGCCTCGACCTCACCCTTCACCTTGGCCTCGACCGCGCTGTTGCCGTCTTCGCCGTTGGCGGCGAGGCCTTCGGTGACCTCGATGATCCAGCGGCCGATTTGGCGGAATTCAGCCTCGGCAAAGCCGCGCGTGGTGCCGGCCGGGGTGCCAAGACGGACGCCCGAGGTGATGGTCGGCTTTTCCGTGTCGAATGGAATGCCGTTCTTGTTGCAGGTGATATGGGCGCGACCGAGGGCCTTTTCGGTGGCGTTGCCCTTCACGCCCTTGGGGCGCAGGTCGACCAGCATCAGATGCGTGTCGGTGCCGCCGGTGACGATATCGAGACCACCCTTCATCAGCTCGTCGGCCAAGGCCTGAGCGTTCTTGATCACCTGTGCCTGATAGGCCTTGAAGCCGGGCCGCAGGGCTTCGCCAAACGCCACCGCTTTGGCCGCGATCACGTGCATCAGCGGCCCGCCCTGAATGCCGGGAAAGATGGCCGAGTTGAACTTCTTGGCCAGCGCCTCGTCATCGGTAAGGATCATGCCGCCACGCGGGCCGCGCAGGGTCTTGTGGGTCGTCGTGGTTGCGGCATGGGCATGCGGGAATGGCGAGGGGTACAGGCCTGCGGCGATAAGCCCGGCAAAATGTGCCATGTCGACCAGCAGGTAGGCACCGACCGAATCCGCGATTTCGCGCATGCGGGGAAAGTCGATGATCCGCGGGATGGCCGACCCGCCGGCGATGATCATCTTCGGCTTATGTTCGGTTGCCAGTGCCTGCACCTGATCGTAGTCAAGCGTCAGGTCCTGCTTGCGCACGCCGTACTGCACCGCGTGGAACCACTTGCCCGACTGGTTGGGGGCAGCGCCGTGGGTCAGGTGACCGCCCGCATCAAGGCTCATCCCCAGAATGGTGTCGCCGGGTTTTAGCAGCGCCTGAAACACGCCCTGGTTTGCCTGACTGCCAGAGTTCGGCTGCACGTTGGCAAATGCCACGCCGAACAGCTTGCAGGCCCGCTCGATGGCCAGGTTTTCGGCCACGTCAACGAACTGGCAGCCGCCATAGTAACGCTTGCCCGGATAGCCCTCGGCGTACTTGTTCGTCATCACCGAGCCTTGGGCTTCCATCACCGCGCGGCTGACGATGTTTTCCGAGGCGATAAGTTCGATCTCGTGGCGCTGGCGGCCAAGTTCGGAGGTGATGCTGCCGAACAGTTCGGGATCACTGGTCGCAAGGGGTTCGGTGAAAAAGCCGGTGTCGCGGTGCGGGGCGTTCATCTGGATATCCTCTTCGGCAGGGCGGCGTTGATCGGTATTTAGAGCACTGCATGGGTTGCGGAAAGACAGGAAGCGACGTCTTCGCTGTTGGTCGCGAAATATTCTTGCGGAGGCGATCCAGTTCGGACGTGCGTTTCCCACCGCCGGGGGTTGAGTTTGCCGCGTGACGCGGCCAAGACTGGCGCGAAAGGGGCACCCGATGGCGCAGTCACGCATCAGATTTACGGCCAGCAAGGCCCCGGCGGCGGTCGAGGCCCATGCCGCGTTGACGGCACTTTATGGGCAGGCGGATGCCCGCGTGGCCGATGTGATCGTGGCGTTGGGCGGCGACGGGTTCATGCTGCAGACGCTGCATGCGCACAAGGAGCGCGGCCTGCCGGTTTATGGCATGAACTGCGGTACGATCGGTTTCCTGATGAACGCCTATTCGACCGAGGAATTGTACGCCCGTCTGTCTGCGGCGGAGGAGGCGACGATCCATCCCCTGTCGATGCGGGCGATGAACACCAAAGGCAAGATGACCGAAGCGTTGGCGATCAACGAAGTGTCGTTGCTGCGTCAGGGCCCACAGGCGGCCAAGCTGCGGATTTCCATCGACGGGCGCGAACGGCTGGATGAATTGGTCTGCGACGGCGCGCTGGTGGCGACCCCTGCGGGATCGACCGCCTACAACTATTCTGCGCACGGGCCGATCCTGCCGATCGGGGCGGATGTTCTGGCGCTGACCGCAATGGCCGCGTTCCGGCCCCGGCGTTGGCGCGGAGCGTTGCTGGCGAAATCGGCGGTGGTGCGGTTCGACGTGATCGATCCCGAAAAGCGCCCGGTGATGGCTGACGCTGACAGTCGGTCTTCCGTGCGGGATGTGGCCAACGTCGAAATCCGCACCGAGACGAGCGTGCTGCACCGGCTGTTGTTTGACCGTGGTCATGGGCTGGAGGAACGGCTGATCGGCGAGCAATTCGTTTGACTCTTGCGGGTGCGGCGCCGTGGCCGGCTAGGGCTTAGCCCAGCCCTCAATCTTGCGATACAAGGTCGAGGGCGACACTTCCAGCACGCGCGAGGCTTTGGGAACCGAGCCGTCGAAACGCGAAAGCGTCGCTTCGATCAGCCGGCGTTCGGCGGCAGCAAGGCTCATCCCAACCAGATTTTCCGGTGCCAGCGGGGGATCTTTCTGGTCAGCAACTGGGGCTACGATCTGGGGGCTGGGTGCGGCATCCAGACCTGGCGGCAGCATCTGTTCGGTCACCCAACCGCCGGAATTGAGCACGACGACATTGCGCATCACATTCAGCAATTGCCGCACGTTTCCCGGCCACGGTAGTCTTGGCAGAAGCATGCGCAGGCCTGGATCAAGGCCATAAAAGGCGCGACCCTCCTCTTCGGCGAAACGGAACAGCGCAGCCTCGGCAATCTCGATCACGTCCTGCCCGCGGTCGCGCAAGGGTGGCATGTGGATCGGCACGACGAACAGCCGGTAGTAAAGGTCTTCGCGGAACTGCCCGGCGCGGACGGCTTCAAGCGGGTCGCGGTTGGTGGCGCAGACGATGCGGACGTTCACCTTTCTCGGGCGGATAGCGCCCACTGGCTGAACGGTGGAAGTTTGCAAGAACCGCAGCAGTTTGGTCTGCAAGGCGGGGGCCATTTCGCAGATTTCATCCAGAAAAAGCGTGCCGCCGTCGGCTGCGGTTGCGGCCCCCGGCTTATCAGAAATGGCACCGGTAAAGCTGCCTTTCATATGGCCGAACACTTCGGATTCCAGCAGATCCTGCGGAATTGCCCCGCAGTTCAGCGCGATGAACGGGCCGTTGGCACGGGCCGAATTTGCATGCACGGCCAAGGCGCAAAGCTCTTTCCCGGTGCCGCTTTCGCCGGTGATGAAAACCGTGGCCATCGACCGCGCGACCGAGGCGATGGTGCCGTGAATGCGCTGCATTGCGTCGGATGATCCGATGAAGGACGACCCGTCTTGCAAGACGGCACGGTCGTTGGCGTCACTTTCGACAGCGGGAGGGGCCTTGCGCGGCAGCCGTTCGGCCAAGGCATTCTGCACCGCGCCGAGAAAGCGGTTTTCGTCGAACGGTTTGACCAGAAAATCATGCGCACCAGCCCGCATCGCCTCGACCGCGCGATTGACCGACCCGTTGGCGGTGATCGCAATGACGCAGGTCTCCGGACGCAACGCCAGCATGTCTTGCATCAGCATCAGGCCATCGCGATCCGGCAGAACTAGGTCAAGCAGCACCACAGCGGGTTGCAAATTGCGAAACTGCACCAGCCCCTCTGCGGCCGTTCCAGCAACCGTAACCCGGTGCCCAGCTGACGCCAGAACCGACCGGTAAACCAGCTGCAACGACAGCGTGTCTTCGACCAAAAGCACGGTCTGAGCGGCCTGAGTGTTTGGCTTCATGCTGCGGTTCCGTCTTGCCGTTTTGTGGCCGCAACAACTGCGATCAAACCATCAAGTTCACCAAGCAATTCACCAACAAGCCCGGCCACGCCAGTGGCATCCTCGGCGTTGGCGTTGGCGTTCAGCTGTTCTGACAGACTTTGCAAAGACAGCGCTCCGGCCGAGCCAACAAGCGAGATCAGCACATGCGTCGCGCCACGAAGCTGTGCCCAATCAAGCGTTTGCGCAGCAAGGCTGGCCGTTCTGCGGGCAGTCTGCAGATCGTCGGACAGTCGATCAAGCAGTAGGGAGCGATACTCTGGGCCACCAAGATCAAGCAGATGTTGAAACCGTGCCCCATCAAAGACCCGCATGAGCTGAAGGCTTGACGCCGGCCGCGCTGGGTTCGTCCGGAACGCAGTGGAAAGGCGTACGGCGGCCGCCTTAAGCACTTCGATCTCCGACCGCTCTATCGGTGTCCGGGCAATGCGTTCCAGACCACGGATCGCTTCATCGAGAAGGTCTAACGCTGCCGCAAGGCGGATGGATTGGTCGGTCATAACCCGACCTCCAAGAACATTGCGAGGAGTTTCCACCGATGGATGTCCGTTTGCATAATGCAAAGAAGTGCACGATTGGGCTGCCGAAGTCCAGCCCTTCACGCAGCGTCAGTCGCGGGTCTGGGCCAGCCCAAGGCTTTGCAGCCCCATCGTGATCTCGTCCAGAATGGCGGGATCGTTGATGGTGGCGGGCAGGGTCTTGCTCATGCGGGTCTTGGGCAGCCGGTCGATCGCCACCCAGCGATTGGAGTCTGCGACCGGGCCGATGCGGTCGCGCACCAGAGCCACACATTCCCCGACGACGTCCTCTGCCACATGGTTTGCGTCCTGGTTCAAGGACAGAAAGCCAGGCAGCGATTGTCGTTTTGGGTCATCTGCCACGCCGATCTTCGCGCATTCGGCGACGTTGATCGCTTCATTGGTTCGCGCCATGACTTACGAATAACCGTTGGTATCCTGATAGCCCGCTTCGCCTGTTTTGTAGTAACCACAGAAGCAATTGAGGTCGCTTCTGTGGAACCTTTGCTTGGTATTCCAAAGAGTTGGAATGGTGCTGGGAGAAAAGGGCAGCGAGGTCGCAATTGTCCTCAAGGCGACCGGTGACACGGGGCGGCCGCCTTCGTTGAGCACTTTCACATCGAAGCCCGGCATCGGCACCAAGGAGGAGCCGACCTTGACCGGGAGATATTTGACGCCAAGCGGATTGGCAGCAAGAGCATAGCCGCTTTCAGTCTGCCACCAATGGACGATCACCGGTATGCTGAGGTGACGCTGAGCCCACGGGGTCGTGTCGGGGTCGGCAAGTTCGCCGGCTGGCACCGGCGCCTGCAGGTGCGACGCGGGGTTCAGCGCGACCAGATGCCCGGTGGTGGGGCGGACCACGCCTTTCGGCGCGCCTGTGGTACCGGAGGTGTAGAGGATATAGGCCGGGTGATTGCCCCCGACGGCCACGCAGTCGGCGGGTTTGACGCCATGTTGAAACGCGTGCAAGGCGAGATCGTGGCCCCCGGGGTCAGTTTCGCAACCTCTTGTTCGCGCTAAAGGATCACGCAGAAATCGGGCTTGCGCGAGGCGAGGTCGACTGCCGCGTCAAGCAGCGGTTTGTAACGGATCCCGCGCGAAGGCTCGATCCCGCGGGAGGTGGCGATGATCGCCTTGGGGGCGCAATCGTCGATGCGGACGGCCAGTTCAGCGGCGGCAAAACCACCGACCACGACCGAGTGGATGGCCCGAAGACGAGCAAAGGCGAGCATCGCTTGCAACGCGTAGGGGACCATCGGCATATGGATGATCACGCGGCCGCTTTTGGTGATACCGCGGGCCTTCAGCGCCCCGGCCAGACGGGCGACGCGGGCCTGTAAATCATCGTGAGTGATCAGTGTTTCGTGCTTGTCATGGATGATTGCGGCCTCTGCGCCATGGCTAGCGAGGGCTGGCGGTCGACAGCATCCCAACAGGTGTTCTCGGTGCGTCGGTGAACCGTTCGTAGAGGGGGGCGCGAGTGCCGTTAAGGGCGCGGGTGGGGTTGCGGAGCCGGTCGATAGCCTCGGGGTCGGCTTTCAAGGCGGCGTAGGTCATCGCGGTTTTCGCCCTGCCACGCATGTCTAGCCGTAGCTTTGGTGGGTTTGGGGGGGCGCAGTGGGGCGGTCACGGCCAAGTTCGGGACGGATCCACCGTTCGCTGGGTTAACCGGCCGGGATTGCTGTGTTTTTGCTGTCTTCACCACGTCTTCTTTACGTCTTCCTTGCGTCTACACGCCCGCCCCGCTGATCTGGCTTTAACCATGCCGCGCGAATCGGGCAGAATCGATGCTATCCGTAATGCGCCACGGGCGTTCCGGCGATGGCCGACAGGTTCAGCAGACCCCGCGCAGTGACCGAAGGGTTGGCGATATGCGCCTTGTTGCCCATGCCCATCAGGATCGGGCCGACCTCAAGCCCGCCCGCCTTCATCTTGAGGATGTTGCGCACGCCTGATGCGGCGTCGGTTGAGGCAAAGACCAGCACATTGGCCGCCCCTTCAAGCCGTGAGCCGGGGAAGATGCGGTCGCGGAGCGCCTGGTCGAGGGCGGCGTCGACGTTCATCTCGCCCTCATAGCAGAAGTCGGGTTCGCGTTCGTCGAGCATTTCCAGCGCGCCGCGCATCCTGATGGCATTGCCGGTGTCGAGGTTGCCGAACTGGCTTTGCGTGCACAGCGCTATCTTCGGCGTCAGGCCGAACCGGCGCACGTGGCGGGCAGCGCCGATCACGGTGTTCATGATCTGCTCGGGCGTTGGTTCGGCATGGACATGGGTGTCGGCGATGAACAGCGGGCCGTCTTCGAGGATCATCAGGCTGAGGGCGGCGACCGGGTGCAGGCCGCCGCGCGCAAGGATCTGGCGGACATAACCGAGGTGCCAGAGAAACTGGCCGAAGGTGCCGCAGATCATGCTGTCGGCCTCGTCGCGGTGCACCATGATGGCGGCGATGGCGGTGGTGTTGGTGCGCATCACGGCGCGGGCGATGTCGGGGGTGACACCGCGCCGGGCCATCAGTTCGTGGTAGGTGCCCCAGTAGTCACGGTAGCGGTGGTCGTTTTCGGGGTTCACCAGATGGAAATCCTTGCCGGGGCGGATCGGCAGGCCGTACCGTTCGCAGCGCGCCTCGATCACCTCGGGGCGACCGATCAGAATCGGGACGTCGGTGGTTTCTTCCAGCATCGCGTTGGCGGCGCGCAGCACGCGTTCATCCTCGCCTTCGGCAAAGACGATGCGGCGGGTTTCGGTGCGCGCGGCCTCGAACACCGGGCGCATCAGGAGAGCGGATTTGAAGACCGAGCCGTTAAGCTCGCGGCGGTAGGCCTCAAGGTCGGCGATCGGGCGGGTGGCGACGCCGGTTTCCATTGCGGCGCGGGCAACGGCACTGGCGACAACGCCGATCAGCCGCGGATCGAACGGTTTCGGGATCAGGTAATCGGCGCCGAAGGACAGGGTTTCACCGCGGTAGGCGGCGGCGGCTTCGGCGCTGGTGGTGGCGCGGGCGAGGGCGGCGATGCCGTCGATGCAGGCCAGTTCCATCGCGTCGTTGATCTCGGTGGCGCCGACGTCCAGGGCGCCGCGGAAGATGAAGGGGAAGCAGAGGACGTTGTTGACCTGATTGGGAAAATCGGAGCGTCCAGTGGCGATGATGGCGGTGGGGGCCACGGCGCGCACGGCGTCGGGCAGGATTTCCGGGGTGGGGTTGGCAAGCGCGAAGATGATCGGGCTTGGGGCCATTTTGGCGACCATTTCAGGGGTCAGCACGCCGGGGCCGGACAGGCCGAGGAACAGATCTGCACCCGTGATGACATCGGTCAGGGTGGCCGGGGTGGTGCCTTGGGCGAAGGCGGCCTTCTGCGGCGTCATCTGGGTGGTGCGGCCGTGGTAGACCAGGCCATCCAGATCGCAGAGCCAGATGTTTTGCCTCTGCACGCCAAGTTTGACCAGCATTTCAAGGCAAGCGATGCCGGCAGCACCGCCACCGGTGGAGACAATGCGGATATCCTGAAACCGTTTTTCAGTAACGATGAGCGCATTGGTGGCGGCGGCACCGACGACGATGGCGGTGCCGTGCTGGTCATCATGGAAAACCGGAATCTTCATCCGCTCACGGCACAGGCGTTCCACGATGAAACAGTCGGGGGCCTTGATGTCTTCCAGGTTGATCGCGCCGAACGTGGGTTCCAGCGCGCAGACGATGGCGGCAAGTTTTTCCGGGTCAGGTTCGTTCAGTTCGATGTCGAAACAGTCGATGTTGGCGAACTTCTTGAACAGGACCGCCTTGCCCTCCATCACCGGTTTAGAGGCCAGTGCGCCGATGTTGCCAAGGCCAAGGACGGCGGTGCCGTTGGTGACGACGGCAACAAGGTTGCCGCGGCTGGTATAGCGCGAGGCGGTGGCGGGATCGGCCTTGATCTCGAGGCAGGCTTCGGCGACGCCGGGGGAATAGGCGAGCGACAGGTCACGACCGTTGGCGAGCGGTTTTGTGGCGCGAATCTCCAGTTTTCCGGGCTTGGGAAATTCGTGGTAATCCAGAGCCGCCTGTCGCGCGCTGTCGTGCCTTGCCTCGTCCATCCGTGCCCCCGCAAAATTGGTTTAGCCTTGAACTACTTTTTCCAACCTGCCAATCGGCCTTTGGAAGAAGGTGTTTTCGGGCCAGCTTGCAAATCGTCGCAGCGCCGATCACCATGCCGCCAAACCACGGGGAATGCCACAATGGAAACGCGCGCCGAAATCCGCTTGCCCACTGCCGAGCTGCGCGACGATCTGCCGTTCTTTACCAAAGTGCTGAAGATGCGGCTGGACATGATCTATCCGGCGGACAACCCGGAGGTCGCGGTGCTGTCAGGGCATGGCCTGCGGCTGCGCATCCAGAAAGGCGCACCGGAAGCACCGGGCACCTTGCGGATCCTGACCGAGGACCCCGACGGGTTTGCTGGCGGCGCACGTGTGCTGACCGCGCCGAACGGCACCCGGGTGGAGATTGACGAGTTGAACCCGCCGGTGGTGATGCCGGTGACCGAACATGCTTTTGTCGTGCGGCGGCTGGCCGATCAGGCGCCTTGGGTGATTGGCCGCGCGGGGATGCATTACCGCGATCTGGTGCCAAGCCGGTTGGGCGGCGCGTTGATCGCGAGCCATATCCGCATCCCGGACGGCGGGCCGGTGCCGGACATGGTGCATTTCCACAAGGTCGGATTTCAGCTGATCTTCTGCATCAAGGGCTGGGTTGATGTGGTGTACGAAGATCAGGGCGATCGCATTCGGCTGTCGGCGGGCGATTGTTTCATCCAGCCGCCGGAAATCCGGCATCGGGTGCTGGAGGCGAGCGACGGCATCGAGGTGATCGAGATCGGCGTGCCTGCGGATCATGTGACCGAGATCGACCATGTGATGACCCTGCCCACCCCGCATCTGCGGCCCGACCGGGAATGGCAGGGCCAGCGGTTCGTGCATAACGTGGGGGCCAAGGGGGCGTTCGCGCCGTTCCGCATTCCCGGCTTTGAGGCGCGCGACACCACGATCAACGAAGGGACAAAGGGGGTGGCGTCGGTGATGGTGGCGCGGCCGGTGGGGGTGGCGCCTTGGGTGGCGCATGACGGCGATATCCTGTTCACCTTTGTGATGGCGGGGGAAATGACGCTGGAGGGCGAGGGGAAGGAGCCGTTCCGTCTGTCGCCGGGCGATGCGTTCGTGATCCCGCCGGGGCTGGCGACACGGTATTCCGACACGACGCCGGAGTTGCAGTTGCTGGAGGTGTCATTGCCGGGAAACCCGAAGACGCGCATCCTGTAGACAGCACTGTCGCGTAGCTTGCATAAGCGGGTGCTACGGCACACACTCTGACCAAATGGTCAAAAGGAGAGGCAAATGTCGCTTTTGAAGGCTGCAACAGCGGTGCGCGAAAACGCCTATGCACCCTATTCGCGGTTCAAGGTTGGGGCGGCGATCCGGTCGGTTTCGGGCGCGGTCTATAGCGGTTGCAATGTGGAAAACGTGGCTTACCCGGAAGGCACCTGTGCCGAAGCAGGCGCGATTGCGGCGATGGTTGCAGCCGGTGAGACGCGGATTGCCGAGGTGCTGGTGATTGCTGACAGCCCGGAGCCGGTGCCGCCCTGCGGTGGCTGCCGTCAGAAGATCGCCGAGTTTGCAGGACAAGAGGTGCGGGTCACCCTGTGCACCACGGATGGGCGCGAAAAGGTGATGACGGTGGCCGAGTTGTTGCCGGGTGTTTTCACCGCCGCACACATGGACCGGACATGACTGACGCCCGCAGCATCATTGCCAAGCTGCGCGACGGCGCAAAGCCTACGGCGGACGAGTTGCGCTGGTTTGCGCAAGGGTTGGCTTCGGGCGTTGTAACGGACGCCCAGGCCGGGGCATTTGCGATGGCGGTGCTGCTGAAGGGTCTTGGCGAGGAAGGCCGGGTGGCCCTGACGCGGGGCATGCGCGACAGCGGCAAGGTGCTGACCTGGGATCTGCCGGGACCAGTGGTTGACAAGCATTCGACAGGTGGGATCGGGGATTGCGTGTCGTTGTTGCTGGCCCCGGCGCTGGCGGCCTGCGGGGCCTATGTGCCGATGATTTCGGGCCGTGGGCTGGGCCATACCGGCGGCACGCTGGACAAGCTGGAGGCGATCCCCGGTTTTCGAACCGGGGTCAGCGAAGAGGCGCTGCGGGCGCAGGTAAGCGAGATGCGCTGTGCCATCGTCGCGGCAAGTGCCGAGATCGCCCCCGCCGACAAGCGGCTGTACGCGATCCGCGATGTGTCTGGCACGGTGGAAAGCATTGATCTGATCACGGCGTCGATCCTGTCGAAAAAGCTGGCGGCGGGGTTGGAGGCGCTGGTTCTGGATGTGAAGTGCGGCTCGGGTGCGTTCATGAAGACGATGGAACGGGCCGAAGCTTTGGCGCGGGCGCTGGTCGCCACGGCGCAGGGGGCGGGGTGCATGACGACAGCGCTGATCACCGACATGAGCCAACCGCTGGCCACGGCGGCGGGCAATGCGCTGGAGGTGATCGAGGTGATGGAAACGCTGACGGGGACATCCGTGAACACCGCGCTGTGGGATCTGACGGCGGCGTTGGGGGGCGAGGCGCTGGCGCTGGCGGGCTTGGCTGCGGACCCGGAAGACGGTGCGGGGCGGATCGAGCAGGCGCTGGAATCGGGGGCCGCGGCAGAGGTTTTTGGCCGGATGGTGGCCGCGCAGGGCGGGCCGCAGGATTTTGTCGATCGCTGGCCGGACAGGCTGCCTTCGGCGCCGGTGGTGATGGAAGTGCCGGCGCTGGAAGACGGGTTCGTGGCCGCGATTGACGGCGAGGCGCTGGGCCATGCGGTGGTGCAGCTGGGCGGCGGCCGCCTGCGTGAGGGCGATAAGGTGAACCCGTCGGTCGGACTGTCGGACCTTGCGGGTCTGGGCGAGGAGGCGGGGGCGGGCGTGCCGATCGCGATGGTGCATGCGGCGACGGAAGATGCGGCGCGGGCGGCGGTGGCAATGGTGCAGGCGGCTTACCGCATTGCGGCGGTTGCACCGGACGAGCCGCGGCTGGTTCTGAAGAGGATCGCGTGATGGGGCGGGCGTTTTTGATCGTGCTGGATTCGGTCGGCTGCGGCGGGGCACCGGATGCGGCGGCGTTTGGCGACGCGGGATCGAACACGCTGGGCCACATCATCGAGGCCTGTGCGGCGGGGCGGGCCGAGGTGGGCCGGTCGGGGCCGCTGAAGGTGCCGGTGCTGGACGGGCTGGGGCTGGGGGCGGCAGTGCGGTTGGCCTCGGGGGCGCAGACGCCGGGGCTGGAGGCGGAGCCTGCGGGCCTTTGGGGGGCCGCGACCGAGATCAGCCCCGGCAAGGACACGCCTTCGGGGCATTGGGAGATGGCCGGGGTGCCGGTGCCGTGGCAGTGGACCTATTTCCCGCACACGGTGCCCGCCTTTCCCGACGACATCGTGGCCGAGGTCTGCCGGTTGGCGGGCACCGAAGGCATCCTTGGCAACTGCCACGCCTCTGGCATGCCGATCATCGCCGAGCATTTCGCCGCGCATCTGCGGACCGGCTGGCCGATCTGCTACACCTCGGCGGATTCGGTGTTCCAGATTGCCGCGCATGAAGAGGCGTTCGGGCTGGAACGGCTGCTGAAGCTGTGTGCCGATCTTGCGCCGATGCTACATGCGCGCAAGGTGGGCCGGGTGATCGCGCGGCCGTTTGTGGGAACCGAAGGCAATTTCCAACGCACCGCGAACCGCCATGACTATGCGATTGCGCCGCCAGCGCCGACGCTGCTGGACTGGGCGGCGGGCGCAGGGCGCGCCACGCACGCGGTTGGCAAGATCGGTGACATCTTCTCGATGCGGGGGATCGGCGCACTGCACAAGGGCAAGAGTGATGCTGACCTTTTCGAACATCTTGTGCGCCTTGGGGCGGAAGCTGAGCCGGGGTCCTTGACCTTTGCGAACTTTGTCGAGTTTGACACGCTGTATGGCCACCCGCGCGACGTGGCCGGATATGCCCGCGCGCTGGAATGGTTCGATGCCGGGTTGCCCGCGTTTCTGGCGCGGCTGGGGCCGGGGGATCTGGCGATTTTCACTGCCGACCATGGTAACGACCCGACCTATCGCGGCACCGAACACACGCGGGAACGCGTGCCGGTGCTGGGGTATGGCGCGGGCTTGCGAGCCATCGGGCAGGTGGGGTTCACCGATATTGCGGCGTCGGTCGCGGCGCATCTGGGTTTGGCTGCGCAAGGACCGGGACGCAGTTTTCTGTGATCAGCCGCCGGGGCGCCGCCCCGGACCCCGGGATATTTCGAGAAGAGGAAGGGCTTTAGCGTGAAAGACTGGCCGAAGGTCGAGCTGCATCTGCATCTGGAAGGTGCTGCGCCACCGCAGTTCATCCGTGGTTTGGCAAAGGAAAAGAAGATTGA
>NZ_JANMET010000100.1:0-10931 GCF_031377265.1 Tabrizicola sp.
GACCGTGCACCGGGGCACGGCCCACCCGTCACCGATAGCGCGTCCGGTGCTGGTTCTTGGCGTCGATGCACCCGGCGCGGGTCATGATGCGCTGCATGACCTGATGGTAACGCAGGAATACCATGACAGCCTGCCAGCGCAGGTCCGTGACCATCTGACCTGCAGGGTGGTGGAAAACCTCGTTCCTGTCGTGCAGAAGCATGACATCGAAGGCCTGGTCATGGGCGTGGAATAGCACGCCTTTCGACGGCGCAGTGGACGCTGGCAGGTTCAGCCAGACCTGCGAGCCAGACTTCCACCGTCGCCTCGGTGCAGGAGGGTCGCCTGACGCCGGTTGGGCGGATTTGTTGCTGCTCACCCTTGTAAACTCAGCAAGATTTGTGCGGGCAAGAGATGCCACAACGGCAAGGCAAAGCCGGAGGATCAATGGCAAACGATTATGAAAAGCGGCTGCTGCGGGTGTTGGATTACATCCATGATCATCCGGCGGGCGACCTGTCGCTTGATGCGCTCGCCGATGTGGCGGCGTTCAGCCGGTTTCACTGGCACCGCGTGTTTCGCGCGATGACCGGCGAAACCACCGCCCAGACGGTGAAACGGATGCGCATGCACCGCGCCGCCGTGGCCTTGGTGCGGGAAAACACCCCCGTCGCACGCATCGCATCAGATGTCGGATACCCAAACACCGCCAGCTTTGCCCGCGCCTTTGCGGAAATCTACCGCAGCAGCCCCGCAGCCTTTCGGGCGCGTGGCGAACTCAGACCCCTCAACCGCACCCTCAAACAGGAGATTACGCTCATGTTTCCCGTCACTGTCCGCAGCGAACCCACCCGCCGCCTTGCCGCCATGGCCCATTCCGGCCACTATTTCGAAATCAACCGCAGTTTCGAAAAGCTGTTTGCCAGCCTGTCGGCCCGCAATCTGGTGGGCAAGACCGGTCACATGGTCGGCGTGTTTTACAACGATCCCGCCCAGACCGCGCCCGCCGATCTGAAAAGCCATGCCGGTGTCGAGGTGCCGGCAACGCTTCCCGTCGATCCGCCGCTCGAGGTGGTCAGCCTGCCCGCTGCGCGGCATGCCGTGCTCACTTTCACCGGTCCCTATGCCGGGCTGCCCGCCGCTTATGACCAGCTGTTCGCCGTCTGGTTGCCGCAGTCGGGGGAAAAACCTGCCAACCTGCCCTCGTTCGAGGTCTATCTCAACTCGCCGATGGATACCGATCAGGATAGGCTGGTCACCGAAATCTGCCTGCCTCTGGAAGGATGACCACGATGAACCCACAGGTGCGGGCGGCCTTTGACACCGCCCCGCCATCGGCACGCGAAGGCATGCTGGCTTTGCGTCAGTTGATCCTTGATGTGGCTGCAGGTCTGCCTGAGGTCGGGCGCATCGAAGAAAGCCTGCGTTGGGGCGAACCGGCCTATCTTACCCCCGAAACCCGCTCTGGCAGCACCATCCGGATTGGCGCGCCACTGGGCGGCGGGTTTGCGCTATACTGCAACTGCAAGACGACGCTGATCGCCGGATACCGCGATCTGGCTGGGCCCGCCGCCCGGACACAAGGCAACCGCGCCGTGCTGTTCGCCAGTGTCGCGGATATCGATGCCGCGCTGATATCCATCCTGATCGCCCGTGCGCTGATGTGGCATTTGCCGCGGCGTGGTTAACGCATTCTGAATTTTTAAACACAGATTGAATGATTTCAAGGACTTGCAAGTTTGTCCACGCGTGGACACACCAAAAACAGCAGCGCCCCGAACCATAGGTCCGGGGCGTGCATCCTCCCCTTTTTGCCGCGCGGGGCCTCCTCTCCCCTGATGCGCGGCTCGGGTATTCTTTTCCAACCGCCTGTTCGAACGGCTAGCCTCTGCAAAGCGTGCCCGTTTTATCGGCAGCCTGTCAACGATTCCTGGCTGCATCGACTAGGTCTGCGAGCTGCCTGTCAGGGAATGTGCAGGCCCGATCTTCGCGATGGAAGTATTCCAGGTCGCGGCCTTCAGCGAACGCAGGAATTATAGCATCTCCGCGCGCCATTTTGAGGCTATGTTGCACGTCTTGCCTTGTTCCATCTTCGGACAGCTTGAATGGCATTTCGTAGCATTGCTTAACTCACAGAAGGGCAAAGGCCATATCCAGCGCGGCAGCAAAGTATTGCGTCGTCAACAACCTGATATAATTTCAGCCTGCCGCACGATCACCTCGGCCTGACGCATCGACGCGATGTCAACCAAGCGGCCCTTGTAGACCGTTGCGCCTTGACCGGCAGCTTTTGCCATCTCCATCGCGGTGAGGATTTCGCGCGCTTCATTGATGGCTGCGTCACTCGGGGTGAACACCTCATTGGCCAGCGCCACCTGCTTGGGGTGGATCGCCCATTTCCCGACCATCCCCAACGTCGCCGACCGCCGCGCCTGCGCCCGGAACCCCTCGTCATCGCTGAAATCACCAAACGGCCCGTCCACCGGCAAGACCCCGTGCGTCCGGCAGGCCGCGACAATCGCCGCCTGCGCCCAGTGCCATGGGTCCGACCAGTGTCGCACCCCGTCGCGGACCATGTAGTAGTTTTCCTGCGTCCCCCCGATCCCGGTCGTCTGCATCCCCATGCTGGCGGCGAAATCCGCCGCCCCCAGACTCATCGCCTGCAACCTGGGAGAGGAGGCGGCAATCTCCTCGACATGGGAAATCCCGGCCGCACTTTCGATGATCACCTCAAAGCTGATCGGCCTGCGGCCCATCGCCGCCTCGATCGAACTGACCAGCGCATCCACCGCATAGACATCTGCGGCGCAACCGACCTTGGGGATCATGATCTGATCAAGACGATCCCCGGCCTGCTCCAGCAGATCCACCACATCGCGGTACCAAAACGGCGTATCCAGTCCGTTGATCCGCACGCTTAAAGTCTTGCGCCCCCAATCCACCTCCGAGATCGCCCGGATGATGTTGGTCCGCGCCTGCGCCTTATCCGCCGGAGCGACCGAATCCTCCAGATCAAGGTTGACCACATCCGCAGCACTGGCCGCCATCTTGGCGAACAATTCGGGCCGCGACCCCGGGCCGAACAGCTGGCACCGGTTCGGGCGGGCAGGGGTTGCGGGCTGCGGGCGAAAGCTCATCACGGTCTCCGGATAAGGAAATTGCCAGAACGGGCTGTGCTTTGGTTAGATTATTGCTTTTATGCCCGCAAGGCCCAGTTTGCGGCTGCAGAACCCGACTGCCCGCTCGCCGGCAACGCCCCTTTTTCTGCCCGCCCGGCCGGGCTATGCCTGTGACATGATCCGCACCACGGCCGACACCTTCCGCCTTGCCCAGGCCTTTACCATCAGCCGCGGTTCCAAGACCGAGGTGCGGGCGCTGACCGTCCGCATCAGCCGCGACGGGGCCACCGGCCGGGGGGAATGCGTGCCCTATGCCCGCTATGGTGAAACGCTCGACAGTGTCCGCGCCCAGATCGAAGCCCTGCCGCCCGACATCAGCCGCGCCGCGCTGCAGACTGCGCTTGCGCCGGGCGCGGCGCGCAATGCGGTGGATTGCGCGCTTTGGGACCTTGCAGCCAAGCAGGCCGGTCAGCGGGTCTGGGCGCTGGCGGGCCTGCCACCGCCTGGGCCGGTGGTGACCGCGTTCACCCTGTCACTCGCCCCGCCGGATCAGATGCGCGCCGCCGCGGTCGCCAACGCGCAGCGCCCGGTCCTGAAGATCAAGTTGGGCACCCCCGACGACATGCCCCGGCTGGAGGCCGTCCACCAGGGCGCCCCCAGCGCCCGCCTGATCATCGATGCCAACGAGGGCTGGACGCCGGAGATCTACCGCGACCTCGCCCCGCATCTGCTTCGCCTAGGCGTGGCGCTGGTCGAACAGCCACTGCCCGCGGGCGAGGATCAGATGCTGGCCGAAATCGCCCGCCCGCTGCCGGTCTGCGCGGATGAAAGCTGCCATGACCGGGAGAGCCTCGCGGCGCTGAAGGGCAAGTATGACATGGTGAACCTCAAGCTCGACAAGACTGGCGGCCTGACCGAGGCGCTGGCAACCCGCGATCTGGCCCGCGCAATGGGCTTTCAGGTGATGGTCGGCTGCATGGTCGGCTCATCGCTGGCGATGGCGCCCGCCGTGCTTCTGGCGCAGGGCGCGGACTGGACAGACCTTGACGGCCCGCTGCTTCTGGCCGAAGACCGGGCGCATCCGCTGATTTATGATGCCAGCGGCGTCCACCCGCCCGATGCCAACCTCTGGGGATAGATCATGAGCCGCACCGTCTATGTGAACGGAGATTACCTGCCCGAGGCCGATGCCAAGGTGTCGATCTTTGATCGCGGGTTCCTGATGGCCGACGGGGTCTATGAGGTGACCTCGGTGCTGGACGGCAAGCTGATCGACTTTGAAGGCCATGCCGTGCGGCTGGCGCGGTCGCTGGCGGAACTGGAGATGGCGAGCCCGATCGGCGATGACGATCTTGCCGGCATGTTCCGCGAACTGGTGCGGCTGAACCGGATCGAGCAGGGGATGATCTATCTGCAGATCACGCGGGGCAATCCGGGGGATCGCAGTTTCGTGTTTCCGGATGCTTCGGTGCCGTCGACGATCGTGGCGTTCACGCAGGATGTGCCTAACCTTGCCGAGCCGCCGGTCGCGAAGGTGGGGTTCAAGGTGATCACCATCCCGGACCTGCGCTGGGACCGGGTCGATATCAAGACGACGCAGCTTTTGTATCCGTCGATGGGCAAGATGCTGGCGAGGAAGGCGGGGTGTGATGACAGCTGGTTCGTGGCTGACGGGGCGGTGACGGAGGGGACGTCGAACAACGCCTATATCGTCAAGGGCAACCGGATCATCACGCGGCAGCTGGGCAGCGATATCCTGCACGGGATCACCCGGGCGGCGGTGCTGCGGTTCGCGGCGGAGGCGCAGTTCGAGGTGGAGGAGCGGGCCTTTACGGTGGCCGAGGCGCAGGCGGCGGATGAGGCGTTTTCCACGGCAGCGTCGATCTTTGTGATGCCGGTGGTGGAGATTGATGGCAAGACCGTGGGGACCGGAAAGCCGGGGCCGGTGGCGGTGCGGCTGCGGGAGATCTATCTGGAGGAAATGCGGAAGACGGCGATCTGAAAAGGGCCTGTCCACGCGTGGACAAGTTTTCGGAGCGAACGATTTCAATGAGTTACAAAGTCGCGTTCACAGACTGTTAAGGATTGCACCGGGTGCTGGCGAAGATGAGTATTTGCGCAAAGAGCAAAACAATTTTAATCAAATTGGCGGTGTTTCAGCCTGCTGTCTGAACCAGGTGCAGCATCACGGCGGCATAGAACACCATGCTGGCCGCCAGAACGAAGATGTGCCAGATCGTGTAGTGAAACGGCAGGCGGTCGAACAAGAAGAACGCAACGCCGATTGTATAGAGCACGCCACCCGTCACGATCAGCACGATCACCGGTAGCGACAGGGTACCGAAGAATGCGCTGCCGGCAAACACCCCGGCCCAGCCCATCGCAAGGGCAATGCCCACCGCCAGAAACTTCAGCCGGTCGGGTGCCATGAACCGCATGCCGGAGCCCGCGAGGGCAGCCCCCCAAAGCCCGGTCAAGAGCCAGCCGCCTTGCCCGCCCGGCATCAGGGTGAAGGGCGTGTAAGTGGCGGCGATCTTGATGAAAATCGCGGTATGGTCGAGATGGCGGAAGAAGGCGCGGCGCCGTGCCTCGCGCGTCATGTTGTACAGGGCGGAACACAGCAGCATCAAGATTAGTGCCACGCCGTACAGCGTTGCCCCGGCAATGGCCGGGGTATCGTTGTGCAGCACCACTGCCAGCGTCACCAGTACCGGCACGGCCATCAGCGCGATCACCACGCCACTGACATGCACGACCGCGTCGCTGAGCCATTCGGCCCGTGAATAGCCGCTGCGTTGGGACAAGAGCATCATCACGCAAAGATAGTCGATTCCCGCCGGGCTGCACAGGAACGTGGCGTCACATGGTGGTGATCGGCGTCGGGCTGCCGGGCGGTGCCTAAGCTTTGGTCACATTCTGCTGGAAGGCCACGTCGAAGGCGGCTTTCTTGGCGGCGTCTGCCTGTGTCTGGTTCTGCGCCACCCAATCGGGGTAGGGCATGCCATAGACGATTTCGCGCGCCTGATCCTTGGTCATCGGAATGCCGCGCGCCTCGGCCGCCTCTTGATACCAGCGGCTGAGGCAGTTGCGGCAGAAGCCGGCCATGTTCATCAGGTCGATGTTTTGCACATCGGGCCGCGCTTCCATCAGGTGATGGACCAGCGCACGGAACGTGGCGGCTTCAAGCTCGGTCTGGGTCTTGGGGTCCATCGGTGTCCTCCGGTCAACAGGGTGCGGGGTTGCGGTGCCGAGGTCAAGCTTTCGGCGTGTCGAGCACCACGCTGCAAACAAGATCGGTCAGCCAGGCCACCCCGTTATCCTTGAGCGCGGCGCGGGTCGTGACCGCAGCCACGGTGCTGGGAGGCGCGTCAAATGGAAACGGCGTCCCGACCAGACCGAAGCGCGCGCCAAGCTTGGTGACCAGGCTATCGGGCAGTGACACTACAAGGTCGCTTTCGGCGGCAAGGAACAGGGCGGACGAAAAGCTTGGCGCCGTCATAATCACGTCGCGGCGGCGACCAAGTCTGGCAAGGGCTGCATCTGTCGCTGTGACCGGGTCGCCCCGGATGGACACGACCAGGTGCCGCGACTGGCAATAGGTGTCCAGCGTCGGGTTATGCGCATACGGATGGTCGGCACGTGTTGCCACAACCAGCCGACCCTCTCCCACCGGGCGGGTGGCAAAGCGTGCCGGGCAGGTGAGCCAAGGCACCAGCGCGACATCGAGTTCGCGAGACTCGAGCATGTTCAGCACGTGATCCCATGCGCCTTCGTCTACGGACTGGCGGAACGACGGCACGATATGAAGCACGGAGATCCCGATCCTGGGGGCCTGCCGTGCCAGTTGCGCGGACAAAGCCGGGCCGTATTCGCATAAAAAGGCATCTCCGGCGCCAAACCGGAACCGGCGGGTCGAGGTCGCGGCATCGAACGGCTCGGCGACGGCAATGATGTCACCAAGGTTCTCCAGCGCCTCGGCGATGCGGGGGGCGAGGGCCAAGGCCCGATCCGTGGGCACGACACCGCGTGGGGTCTTGAGGAAGAGGGGGTCGTTCAGCAGAACACGCAAGCGGCCGAGGCCATGGCTGACGGCTGACGGCGAGAGATTAAGCTCGGCTGCCGCACGGCCGACATTGCGATGACGCATCACCACCTCGAACAGGACGAGGAGGTTGAGGTCGCTGCGGGAGAGGTCAATCTGATTCAGCATATTGTTGAAATCATACCACTGGCTTCAGTATGCGAACAGTGCGATTTCGGCCGCCTCTTTCACCGATGAGGTTTTCCGATGCCATTTGATTCTACACTGCCCGCGCGCCTGAAGGCGCATCTGATGCCGCCAGAGACGGTGGCCGACTTCTGGAAGCCGCTGGGCCACGCCGTCTGGTTCGGCAAGGACCCGACGTTTGACCACGAGTTCCGCGAAACTTTTGCGACCGAGCATGAGGCCGCCGCGCGTGGCGAGTTGATGCCCTGGATCGGCACGCCCGAGGGCGCGCTGTCGCTGGTCATCCTTCTGGACCAGTATCCGCGCAACGCCTTTCGCGGCACAGCACGGATGTATGCCACAGACGCGCTGGCCCGGACTGTGGCGGACGCAGCGCTGCGGCTTGGCCATGCCGCAGCGATTGAACCGCCGCTGGGGTTGTTTTTCTATCTGCCCTTTGGTCATTCCGAGGAGCTGGCCGATCAGGACCGGGCGGTTGCCTTGTGTGTCGGGCTGCCAGACCCCGCACCAAGCCATTCGCGGCGCAATCGTGACATCATTGCGCGATTCGGTCGCTTTCCACACCGCAATGCGATTCTGGGCCGCAAGGCGATGGCAGAGGAGGACGCCTGGCTTGCCGATGGCGGCTACGCAGGATGAGGGGAAGTGTGCCGTTGAGCCAGCCGTGGCGCATCACCCAAGGCATCGACGTCTCCGGTCGAAAGATTCCGGCCGGGGACCAGACACGCCGGTCGGACCGTCCGACACCGACTTGAACCAATCGCAAAGGTATTGTCATGCGGATTTCTGATTTCTGTTTCCTGTTTGCGGGCCTGGCGGCCCTGACCGGAATGACCCTGGGCATCGTGATGGGCATTTCGCAGGACTTCGCCCTGGCGCCCGCCCATGCGCACCTGAACCTGCTGGGCTGGGTCACGATGGCGGTTTACGGGCTTTACCATCGGGGCACCGGTCGGACCCAAGGCACGCTTGGCTGGACCCAGGTCCTGGCCGGTGCAGTCGGCGCAGCGGTGATGAGCGGGGGGCTTGGCCTCTATCTGGCCAGCGGAAACGAGGCCATCGTGCCGCTGGTCGTGGTGGGATCGCTTGCGGCCTTTGCGGGCATGGCGCTTTTCGTAGTGATCGTGCTGGTTGACCTGCGTCGCAGCACCCAGGGGAAAGAGCCTCAGCCCTCGGCCTCGTGAAGGGCCGCGGTCAGGATCGGGGCGAGGCGCGCGGCCCAGTGGTCTTGCGCTGCCTCGGTTGCGATCAGGTCGTTTCTCAGCTCGATCAAGGCATTGTGGCGGCCGATTGCAAGGGCGTGGCGATCAATCGCGTCGCCGGGCAGGTGCCCGGCGTAGGGTTCATTGTCGCCAATGCAAAGATCAGCCTCCCATTCCAGCCGGGCGATCAACGGGCGCGAGAGGCGGTCATCCAGATGGCTGTGGAGCACGCCCACGTGCCAAGGGCGCGGCGGGCGGCCTTTGAGGCTGGGCGTGAAGGAATGGATTGCCACGATCACGGTATCGGTCTGGCGGGCGGCAAGCCGGGCATAGGCCGCGTGATAGGGGTGATAGAGCCGGTCCAGCCGTTCGTCCACCGCATGCCGGGGGATGTGGCGGTTGGCGGGAATGATGGTGCCGTCATAAAGCTGCATCACCAGCGTTGGATCAGCCTCGCCCCGGTTGGGATCTATCACCAGTCGGCTGAAATCCGACAGGATCGCGGGGCAGTCAAGCCTGCGGGCAAGGGCGCGCGCAAGGCCGGCGGCCCCCACATCCCACGCGATGTGACGCGCCATGTCGTGCGGCCCGATGCCGAGCGAGCCGCCACCGACCCAGTCTGGAACCCGGTTTGACGCGTGGTCACAACTGACCAGCCAGCGGCCGGGCCGCGCCTCTCCTTCGATCTGATAGGCCAATTGTTACCTCTGCTTGCCCAGTGTGTACGGCTATTCCAACCGAATGGCGGGGTCCACAGCGACGTTAGGGGGATGGGCCTTTGCTGGCGTCGGGGTTTTCAGGCAACCCGGGCACCGCAACGGCAGCCGGGGACTCGCAAATCAGAAAAACCTGCCGATGCGAATGAAAAGCCACGGGGGGGCGTTGCCCAAACCTTTGCTTTGCGCCATAACGCCTGCGGCCCACCGCGCATATCAACGCGACGAAAAGGAAAAAGGCATGAGACGCCTTCGGAACGTGAAAATCGTGGCCACTCTGGGCCCCGCCTCCAGCGACTACAAGATGATCCGCGCATTGTTCGAGGCAGGGGCCGACGTGTTCCGCCTGAACATGAGCCACGGCACGCATGAGGATATTCGCGCGCGCCATGTGATCATCAGGCAAGTGGAGGCTGATACCGGCCGCCCGATCGGCATTCTGGCGGATCTGCAGGGCCCGAAACTGCGGGTCGGCGTGTTTGCCAACGGGTCAGAAGAACTGGTTGAGGGCGCTGCGTTCCGGATGGATCTGTCGGCCACACCGGGCGACGTGACCCGCGTGAACCTGCCGCACCCCGAGATTTTTGCGGCATTGGAGCCTGGCACTTCGCTGTTGATAAACGATGGCAAGATCCGGCTGCAGGTGAACGCCTGTGGCAAGGATTTCGCCGATTGCACGGTGACGGTGGGCGGCACGATCTCTAACCGCAAGGGCGTGAACGTGCCCGACGTGGTGCTGCCGGTGGCGGCGCTGTCCGATAAGGACCGGGGCGATCTGGAATTTGCCTGCGAGCTGGGCGTGGACTGGCTGGCGCTGTCGTTCGTGCAGCGGCCCGAGGATGTGATCGAGGCGCGGACGCTTGCGCGTGGCCGGGCGGCGATCATGTCGAAGATCGAAAAGCCGGCGGCGGTGAAAGCCTATGACGCGATCCTGCAGGTGTCGGATGGCATCATGGTGGCGCGCGGCGATCTGGGGGTAGAGCTACCGGTGTATTCGGTGCCGCCGATCCAGAAGCGGCTGGTGCGCGGGGCGCGGGCGGCGGCCAAGCCGGTGATCGTGGCGACGCAGATGCTGGAATCGATGATCGAAGCGCCGGTGCCGACGCGGGCCGAGGTGTCCGACGTGGCGACGGCGATCTATGAGGGTGCCGATGCGATCATGCTGTCGGCGGAATCGGCCGCCGGAAAGTATCCGATCGAGGCGGTGACCACGATGAACAACGTGGCGATGAGCGTCGAGAAGGACCCGACCTACCGGTCAGTGATTGAAGCGAGCCGGGTGGTGCGGCGCGAATCGGTGGCGGACGGGATCGTGGCGGCGGCGCGCGAGATTGCCGAGGCCACCAACATCAAGGCGATCTGTTGCTTTAGCCAGTCGGGCACCACGGCGAGCCTTGTGGCACGCGAACGCCCGCATGTGCCGATCCTGGCGTTGACGCCGCTGATGTCGACGGCGCGGCGCATGGCGCTGACCTGGGGCGCGCATTGCGTGATCACCGAGCCGCAGGACCGGTTCAAGGGCGCGGTGCTGGCAGCGGTGCGTGCCGCGCGCGATGGCGGGTTTGCCACGGAGGAAGATCAGATCGTGGTCACCGCCGGGGTGCCGTTCAACGTGAAGGGCACCACCAACATCCTGCGCGTGGCACCTTGCGATGAACGGTTGATTTCGCGCGTCGATCCTGAATAA
>NZ_JANMET010000073.1:0-6044 GCF_031377265.1 Tabrizicola sp.
AAGGCCGATTGCTTCCTGAACGGCCTGACCCGCCAGACCGTGATCGGCATGCTGAAAGACATGCAGATCAAGGTGCATGAACGCCACATCATGCCCGAAGAACTGGAATCGTTCGAACAGTGCTGGCTGACCGGCACCGCCGCCGAGGTGACGCCGGTGGGCCAGATCGGCGATTACAACTTCGAAGTCGGCGATCTGACCAAACGCGTGTCGCTGGAATATGAGCGGCTGGTGCGCGCCTGAACCCAACGGACGGCGAAAAAAGAAAGGGTGCGCCACACCGGCGCACCCTTTTTCGTTTTGGCATTCACGACTGGTCAGGTGTTAACAAAACCTGAATTCGCGCCGCTAAGCCTTTGTTTTTACATGGCTCCCAGCCTTGTCCACGCGTGGACAGCCTAGGTCGTCCACCCCCGCGCGATTCGCAGAAACTGCACCAACCGCGACGATCCGCTGCGCCCATGCGCCCGGTGCCAGCCCTGCCGCGCACCCCGGGCAATCCGCCAGAACTGCCGCACCTGCACCCCGGTGCTGGGCCCCTGATGATCCGCCGGATGACGGCCTTCAATGCTGCGCTTCATGCCAACCTCCTCAGGTAAAGACAGCTGCCATCATACCCCAGAATCATCGCCAACCCAAATCGCGCAAGCCAACACCCGCCTACACCGCCGAAAACCCACCATCGACAAACAGATAGGTGCCGGTCACAAACTCCGCGTCGTCAGATGCCAGGTACAGCGCCGCCCGCGCGATATCCTCCGGCTGGCCCAGCCGCCCCTGCGCCGCCTTGATCGCCGCCTCCGACACATCCACCCCCAGCGCCGTCAGCTCCTTCACCTCGCGCACCCCGTGCGGCGTCTCGATGAACCCCGGACAGATCGCATTGCAGCGAACCCCCCGGTCCCGGAACTCTACCGCAATCGCGCGCGAAAACATGTGGCAGGCCCCTTTCGTCGCATCATACAGCACCTCCATCGGCGTCGCATAAACCGCCGAGATGCTGGAGGTGCAGACGATGCTGCCACCCCCCGCTGCAATCATCTGCGGCAGCACCGCGCGGGTCACCAGGTACATCGACTTCACGTTCACATCGAACAGAAAGTCCCAATCCGCCTCCTCGGTCTCCAGGAACGGTTTGATCACGATGGTGCCGGCATGGTTGAACAGCACCGTCACCGGGCCCAGCGCCGCCGCCACCTTGGCCACCGCCGCCTCGACCTCCGCCTTGGCCGCAACATTCGCGGCGGCAAACACCACCCGGTGCCCCTTGGCCACCAGTTCAGCCGCCAGCGCCTCCCCCCGCGCGACATCGCGGTCAAGGATCCCAACCGCCGCGCCCTCGGCCGCAAACAGCCGCACAGCCGCCGCGCCGCATCCCCCCGCCCCACCCGAAACGATGGCAACCTTGCCTTTTAACCGGTCCATTCCGCCCCCCTACAATCGCCCCACCGCCCAGCGCGCCGCATCCGCCACCGCCGGATCGGCATCATCTAACAACCCCATTGCGGCACCACGCAACCCCGGCATCCCGGAATTCCCGATGGCATAAAGCACATTGCGCACAAACCGGTCGCGCCCGATCCGCTTGATCGGGCTACCGGCAAACCGGGCCCGAAACGCCGCGTCGTCCAGCATGGCAAGCTCCGCCAACTCCGGCAAACCGACGCGCGGTTGATAGCCGATCTCCCCCGCCGCCACCGCGAACTTGTTCCACGGGCAGACGGCCAGACAATCGTCGCAGCCATAGATCCGGTTGCCCATCAACCCGCGCAAATCTTCGTCGACCGGCCCCTTATGCTCGATCGTCAGATAGGAAATGCAGCGTCTGGCGTCCAACCGGTACGGCGCCGGAAATGCCTCCGTCGGGCAGATATCCAGACAGGCGCTGCAGGTCCCGCAGTGATCCACCTCAGGCGCATCCACCGGCAGCTCCAGCGTGGTGAAGATCGCCCCCAGAAACACCCAATTGCCAAGATCGCGGCCCAAAAGGTTGGTATGCTTGCCCTGCCAGCCCAGCCCCGCCGCCTGTGCCAGTGGCTTTTCCATCACCGGGGCCGTATCGACGAACACCTTGATTTCGCAGCCCGACTGATCCACCAGCCAGCGCCCCAGCCGCTTCAGGCGCCGCTTGACCAGATCGTGGTAGTCTTTCCCCTGCGCATAGCAACTCACCACCCCACGGTCGCGCGCGGCAAGGCCGGTCATCGGGTTGCCCTCGGGCGTATAGGCCTCGGCCAGCATAATCACCGACCGCGCCTGCGGCCACAGCGCCGCCGCCGACCCGCGCCACTTCACCCGCTCGGCCATCCAGCCCATCTGACCGTGATGTCCGGCATCCAGAAACGCCGCCAGACGCGCCGCCGTTTCCGGCACCGCATCAGGCCGACAAATCCCCACCTTGGCAAAGCCTTCTTCAAGGCCCCGCGCCACCAGCAGGGCCTTCAAACCCGCGTCCGTCATGGGTTTGCTCTTTGGAGAAATACTCCGGGAGGTGCAGGGGGGGGGGCTGGCCCCCCGTCCGTTCAGGATCAGAAATCCAGGTCGGCATAATGCGCTGCGGGCGGAAATCCCGAAATCTGGTCTGCCAGCAGCGTGCGGAAACAGGGCCGCGACTTGATCTTCGCATACCAGTCTTTCAGCACGATATGACGGTTCCAATCCACATCACTGATGTAATCCAGACAGCTCAGATGCGCCGCTGCGGTGAAATCGGCCAGTGTCATCACATCGCCCGCCAGCCAGCGCCGCTGATCCAAGAGCCACGCCATGTAATCGAGGTGATACTTGATCCGGCTTGACCCCGCCTTGACGTTCTTGCTGTCAGGATAGCCCTGCCCGGTGACCTTCTTGTTGACCCGTTCATACAGCAGCTTCGAGGTGACCTCGTTCTGGAACTTGTCGTCAAACCAGGCGCACAACCGGCGCACCTCATAGCGCGCGTCCGGGTCGCGGGGCAGCAGCGGTGGCGTCGGCACCACCTCCTCCAGATATTCGCAGATCGCCTGGCTTTCGCTCATCACCCGGCCATCGATCCGCAGAACGGGCACCTTTCCGGCCGGATTGCGACGCAGGAAATCCGGCGACGGCTCCCAATACCGCTCCTCGACCAGTTCGACTTCGATCTTTTTTTCCGCAAGCGTCAGGCGCACCTTGCGGCAAAACGGCGACAGCGGAACATGGTACAATCGGTTCATCGGTCAGACACCTCGGGTATCGCTCTTCATTGCCGCGCGCCGGGGTGAAATTCAATCCCCAGACCGCGTCAGCCCTCAAAACAGGCGGAACGTCCGTCTGCCGCAATGGTTTCCGCGCCGCTCATGATCGACCGCGTCCGGCTGCGCACAAAGCTGGAAGGCTTGGAGGCGCTGAAGTCCTTTGGATCAGGCAAAACCGCCGCCAGCCGCCCAGCCTGTAACGCGCTCAGGTCCTTGGCATCGACGCCGAAGTAATGCTGCGCTGCCGCCTGCACCCCGAACACGCCTTCGTCGAACTCGGCCACGTTCAGATAGACTTCCAGAATGCGCTGCTTGGACCAGAACAATTCCACCGCCGGGGTCAGCACTGCCTCCATTGCCTTGCGCAAATAGCTGCGCCCGTGCCACAGGAACACGTTCTTCACCACCTGCTGACTGATGGTCGAGGCACCGCGATTGCCGCCCTGTTTGATGGCCAGCCGGATCGCCGCCATGTCAAAACCCCAGTGGTTGCAGAAATTCGCGTCCTCTGCCGCCACGGCCGACCGGCCCATGACCGGAGCGATTTCGTCCCAACTCACCCAGTCCTTCTCGATCCCGCCCAGCCGCCACGCCTCGCCGGTCTGGTACAGGTTGATCGGCGGCGGCAGAAAGCTGAACAGGATCACCAGAAAGGCATAGACCGCAGCAACCGCCGCAGCCCCACGCAACAACCAGCGCAACGCCCTGCGCCAAGGCGAAAGGCCTTCGGCGGCCGCAGCGCCTGCCAGTTTCGCTTTGCGCTTGCGCGGCCTTGCTGCCGGTTTTTCGGCGGCCTTTTCAGGGGTCTTTTCGGTCATGACCGGAACATAGACGCGGGTGCGCGCGCGGCGTCAAGGGTTGCGCAGCGGGTGGGGGGGCTTAGCGCCGGCCACCGCCCAATTGGTCGGACGGTTGGCCCAGCGGCGGGATCTTTTCCAGAAACTCGCGCAGCTTGGCCTCTGCTTCATGGCTGAACGAGGTGTGCATCACCCGGCCCTTGTGGCGAAACGGCTCCAGCCGCTCCAGCACCTTGTCCGGCGTCATCTTGCGCACCAGAATGCCCACCGCCGCCCCGCCCTTGTCCAGACTTTGGCCGATGTTGCGCAGAAATTCGTCATCTATCCCCATGTCGGTGAACTTGCCTGCCAGCGCGCCCGCCCCGGCACCAACGGCGGCCCCGACAATCGGGTTCAGGAACAGCATCCCGACCAGCGCGCCCCAAAGACCGCCACCGATTGCACCGCCGGTGACCAGGCTTGTGGCCTGATGCAAGCTGACCTTGCCGCTGTCATCGCGGGTGACAACGACCACATCCTCCATCTCGATCAGGTATTCCTTTTGCAGCGCAACCAGCGCCTTTCCGGCCTCGAAGGCCGTGGCCTCATCGGGGAAGGCAACGATGATCAGGTCGGACATGGTGGGTGCTCCAAGGCGAAAGGGCCATTGCGACTGTGCGCAACGACCCTCTCATAGCATATCCAAAGCGGTTTGGGGAACGAAAATCCCCTACTCGGCAGGAACTCTCGCAACCTCGTCGCTCAGCGGATAGGCAAGATGCGCCAGCATCTCTTTCGGGCAGATCTGCAAGAAGTTGCGCCGTTCTGCCTCCCAGTCCGCCAGAATGCGTTCGGCCAGTTTCGACCCGGTTTCCTCGTGATGCCGCAGGATCAGCCCTTTCAGCTGCAGCTCCCAATGCGGATGGTCAACACCGCAGGTGATGATGCTTTCGAGGTTCATGAAATCCTCGGCCACGCCTTTCGGGTCATAGACATAGGCCATGCCCCCGGTCATCCCTGCCCCGAAGTTGGCGCCGATCCGCCCCAAGACCACCGCCACGCCGCCGGTCATGTATTCGCAGCCGTTCGACCCGCAGCCTTCGACCACCACATGCGCGCCCGAGTTGCGCACGCCAAACCGCTCGCCCGCGCGACCGCTGGCAAACAGAAAGCCGTCGGTGGCCCCGTAAAGCACGGTGTTGCCGATGATGGTGTTCTCCTCGGCTTTCAGCGGCGAAGACATCAGCGGCCGCACGGTAATGGTGCCGCCAGACAGGCCCTTGCCGACATAGTCGTTGGCGTCGCCCATCACCTCCAGCTTGATCCCGCGCACCGCGAACGCCCCCAGCGATTGCCCGCAAGACCCGTTCAGCTTGACCGTCAGATGATCAGGCTGCAGCGCGTTGCGCATCCCGAACTTCTTGACGATGTGACTGCTGGCCCGCGTCCCGATGGTGCGGTGCGTGTTGCGCACGGCATAGGAAAGCTGCATCTTTTCGCCGTCTTCAAAGAACCGCGCGCCATCCTTCACAATCTCGGCGTCCAGCGTATCGGGCACCGCATTGCGCGGCTTTGACCGGTCATAGGTGATCTTCGATGCACCATCGACGGTGATCAGCAGTGGGTTCAGGTCAAGGTCATCCAGATGCGCCGCACCCCGGCTGACCTGCGTCAACAGATCGGCCCGCCCGATGATCTCGTCCATCGACCGGGCGCCGATTGAGGCGAGGATTTCCCGCACCTCCTGCGCGTAGAAGGTGATCAGGTTCACCACCTTTTCCGCCGATCCGGTGAACTTGGCCCGCAGCGCCTCGTTCTGCGTGCAGACGCCCACCGGGCAGGTGTTCGACTGGCACTGCCGCACCATGATGCAGCCCATCGCGATCAGTGCTGCGGTGCCGATGCCGTATTCCTCGGCCCCCAGCATTGCAGCCATCACGATATCCCGACCCGTCCGCAGGCCTCCGTCGGTGCGCAAAGTCACCCGCTCACGCAGGTTGTTCATCGACAAGACCTGATGCGCCTCGGTCAGGCCCATTTCCCACGGCAGGCC
>NZ_JANMET010000182.1:0-13060 GCF_031377265.1 Tabrizicola sp.
CCGCCGGGGTTGCAGATGGTTTCGCAGAACAGCGCGCGGGTGTTGGCGTCGATGGCGGCGGCGATCGCCTTGGGGTCGTCGAAATCGACGAACTTGGCCGACCAGCCGAACTTGCGGATGGTGTTGGAAAACTGCTGGATGGTGCCGCCGTAAAGCCGGGTGGAGGCGACCACGTTGCAGCCGGGCTGCATCAGCGGAAAGAGCGCCATGATCTGGGCGGCGTGGCCGGAGGAGCAGGCGATGGCGCCGGCCCCGCCTTCAAGGGCGCAGACGCGGTTGGCCAGCGCCGAGACGGTGGGGTTGGTCAGGCGGGAGTAGATGTAGCCGACCTCTTGCAGGTTGAAGAGCTTGGCCGCGTGGTCGGCATCGCGGAAGACGTAGGCGGTGGTCTGATAGATCGGCACCTGGCGCGCGCCTGTGGCGGGGTCGGGGGCAGTGCCTGCGTGGATGGCGAGGGTATCAAAACCCATGGGTCGGTCGGTCATATCATTCTCCCTTGAAAAGCTGGCGCGAGGGTAGGGGAGGAAATCGCGCGAGGCAACGGGGCTTTCTGGGTGGGCTGTCCACGCGTGGACATCGGGAAGGCTCATTGATTTATATGGATTTTCTGGTCAGCGTTAAGGGATTGGAAAGGATTTCGCGACGATTGGATGCTGGTGCAGGTGGCTGGGGTGGGGCCTCCGGCGGGGATATTTGGTGGAAGAGGAAGCCCTTTGGTGGCGACTTGGCACCCCTGTTGCGGGGTGGGGGGCGCGGCGTTAGGGTGAGGGGCCGGAAGGCAGAGGGGCTGTCCCCCCGGACACCCAAGCACCCGCTGGTCCGGACCGAGACGAGGGAACCCATGCTGACACCGTTTCACCTGGCCTATCACGTCACCGACCTTGACGCCGCGCGGGCGTTTTATGGCGACATGCTGGGCTGCCGTGAGGGTCGGAGCGCTGAGACCTGGGTGGATTTCGATTTCTTTGGCCATCAGTTGAGCCTGCATCTGGGCCAGCCCTTTGCCACCACCAACACCGGCAAGGTGGGCGACACGCTGGTACCGATGCCGCATCTGGGGCTGGTGCTGCCACTTGACCGCTGGCGCGCGCTGGCCGACCGGCTGACGGCGGCGGGAGTGGCGTTCGTGCTGCCGCCATCGGTGCGGTTCGAGGGTGAGCCGGGCGAGCAGTGGACGATGTTCTTTCGTGATCCGAGCGGAAATCCCATCGAAGTGAAGGGATTCCGCGAGATGGACGCGGTGTTCAAGGGGTAGGGCGATGAGTTGGGCCGACAGTTGGCTGCTTCGAGCCCATATCGACCAATGCTGCGCCATGGACGAACGGCCGCTATCGACCTCGGCTCTACAACCGTTTGGCTAGTATGACCGTCAGCAAGACAGCGATCATGAGGAACCCCGCGCCGCCTATCCAAGCGACAGGTAACGAATAACCTTCTGCAAGGCCACCAACAGCCAGCAGACCAATTGCTGCACCTAACTGCTGCACGAGAGAGCGTAATGACAGCATGGTAGAACGCTGATGGTTCTCCACGCACGAATGGAGAATACTACTTGCTGGCGATTCCGTCGCGCCAAGAACAATAGAGAACAGCATGAAAATCCCGACGAAGCAAATAATACCGCTCTGAAATGCTATTGCGATTTGAAGAGCAGCAAGGCAGGCAAAAGCCACCGAAAGCGAGACAGCGTTTTGGCGCTTGAACATTCGATTGATGCGAGGGGATAGCGCCGCACCAAACGCGATTGAAAAGAAATAGGTCGCAGTCAGCGCACCAATTGCAGTATTCGCATAACCCTCGTCCAGCATGCCCTTGACGTGAGTGGGCCAGAAAACTTCGACAGGGTTCGTCGCCATCAGAAATAGCGCCAAGGCGAGCAGGAGCATCGACAATGTGGGGTGTTTCAGGGCGAGGAGACCGGCCTCCTTTATCACCGCAGGAACGTCTCTGAAGCCCTGACCGAGTGCTTTGGGGTTCAGCGAGCGTGGTACTTCTGCGATGGCAATGAGCGTGTAGAGAAACAACACCGTCATCATGATCAGGCTTGCAGCGTATGAGACGTCATAAACGCTGAACCCGCGTTGGGCTGCAACATGACCGAAAGCATCGGGCAAAAGGCCTCCGCAGATCGCACCGAAAGCCAGCCCCATGGCGTTGGCCCATTGTGCTTTTGCGAGGGCAGGTTGTATATCGACGTCCGGAGCCATGGCTCTGAAATTCTCAACGAACCATGCGTCGAGTGTCCCCGATCGCAAAGCGCGACCGAACCCAATGAACGCGAACGACAATGCCAGAACGTAAAAATCGCTGGTCGACAAAAAGAGACCCAGCGAGATCAGGCTTGCCACGACTGCCGACAAGAAAACGGGCTTGCGGCCAATATTGTCTGCCAATCCACCAAATGGCAGTTCCATCGCCATCGTCGTGACTGAGTAAACGCCAAACAGCAGCGAAATCTGGAAAAGGTCCATGCCACGGTCGATCAAAGCCAATGCGACAACGGCTACCGTCAGACCCATCGCAAAGCGGTCCAAAAACTGATGAACCTGAAAGACCCGAATATGGCGCCGGGCGTCGCTGGTTAACTGATGGAAGGAAAATTCGATGTCGGCGGGCATGATTGTGATCTTCGCATCTTGGACAGCGAACACAAGTGCGGCTCTAAAAGGACACGGTTTGTATCCCAGAGCAGCCATTCGCCAGTCGTGCGCGGATGGCAGCTCCGTCCGCAAAGCTGCCGTTCGCCCCTATCGGCCCTGTTGCTCCCCTCACGCCCGATCATCTTTCGGGCTGTCCATCACCACAAAGGTCGTGATCGACTGCACCTGCGGCAGCACGCCCAAGATGTCGGTGTGCCAGTGCTTGTAGGCGGCAAGGTCGGCAGCCTCGACCCGCAGCAGGTACTCGACGGTGCCGGTGATGTTGTGACACTCTCTCACTTCTGCCGCGCGGGAGACGGCGCGTTCGAACGCCTCTTGCGCGGCTTTGGTATGGCTGTTGAGGCCAACGGTGACATAGGCGAGAAAACCCACGCCCATTTGAACCGGGTCAAGCACCGCGCGGTAGCCCTTGATCACGCCCGCACGCTCCAACGCCTGAACGCGGCGCAGGCAGGCCGAGGGGGAAAGGCCCACCCGGTCGGCAAGCGCAAGGTTCGACTGGCGCGAGTCGCTGACCAGCGCGCGCAATATTCGGTGATCGATGGGGTCAAGACTTGTCATTTATTGCAAGGATAGCGTCCAGGATAGTGTGTTTGCAACTAAATGCCGCAACCTGCGGTGCAGGATTGCGCGCATGACATATGACATCCTTCTGGCGTTGATCGCCTTTGCTTTTGTGACTTCGGTGACGCCGGGGCCGAACAACATGATGCTGCTGGCTTCGGGGGTGAACTTCGGGTTCCGGCGCACGGTGCCGCATATGCTGGGGATCAGCATCGGCCATTCGCTGATGGTGTTTCTGGTGGGGCTGGGGCTGGCAGGGATAATGCATGCCTGGCCGCCGGCGATGGTCGTGCTGAAGGTGGCATCGGTGGCCTACATGCTGTGGCTGTCGTGGAAGATCGCGCATGCGTCTGCCCCGGGCGAAGGGCGTGCGGGGGCGCGGCCGTTCAGTTTTGGGCAGGCGGCGGCGTTCCAGAGGGTGAACCCGAAGGCGTGGGCAATGGCGCTGGGCGCCGTGGCGGCCTATGCGCCAGAGGGCGCGCTGCATCAGGTGGCGCTGGTGGCGGTGGTGTTTGCCATGGTCAACCTGCCGTCGGTGGCGGTCTGGGCCTATGTCGGGCAGCAGGTGCGGCGATGGCTGAACGATCCTGCCCGGCTGCGGGCGTTCAACTGGACGATGGCGGTGCTGTTGGTGCTGTCTTTGGTGCCAGTTTTGCGGATGTAACTGTCACATTGAAGTGGTAATACGCACGTATTATGTTCTCGGCGTAAGCGGGAGGTCAAGATAGTGCGGATCAGACGGATCATCAGGGGAGCCGCCATTGCGGGCAGCGTGGCGATCGCGGCGTTGATTGGGCATTTGGCCTATCTGCACCTGAACGGCAATTATCACCCGGTGATCGCTGACGAGGTCTACCGGGCGGCGCAGATCACGCCGGCAGAGATCGCCAGCTATCAGGCGAAGGATGGCATCCGCAGCGTTCTGAACCTGCGCGGCGCGTTTCCGGGCGAGGAGTGGTATGACCAAGAGGTGGCCGCCAGCCGCGAACTGGGCATCACCCATGTCGATTTCAAACTATCCGCGTCCAAGGAGCTTTCCGATCAGCAGGTCGAACGGCTGATCGCGGTGATGCGCGACATGCCCAAACCGATGTTGATCCATTGCCGCCACGGTGCGGACCGGACCGGGCTGGCCGCCGCGCTGTACATGGCCGCGATCGCCGGGACGAATGAGCGGGACGCGGAGAGTCAACTGTCGCTGCGCTATGGCCATTTCGCGGTGCCCTACCTGTCGGATGCCTACCCGATGGATGAAACGTGGGAGCGGATGGAGCCAAAGCTGGGATTTGCGGAAAGCTGATCCCCGCGGCCAGGCTGCGGAAAATCACGCAGCTAACGGAGCCACAAATCTTCGCGTTTCAAGGTGTTGCGGATGACCTGTTCGCGGTGCGGCAGGTTCTGGCGATCAAACAACGCACGGGCTTTGCGGCCCTTGTTCTGGTAGACCAACGTCTTTAGTGCATCCCAGTTGCGCAGGATGGGGCGAATTGCCTTGTCGCGGGCGACCTCTTCCAACACATCGACGGCAAGGTCGCTTTCGCGGGCGTAGAGCAATGACAGGCTGCGGTAGTGGCAGGTGGCGCTGCCGTCGAGGGGGGCGAGGTCGGGCCCCGGACGACCGCCGTTGAAGGACTGGATCACCAGCGGCAAGACGATCTGGTCAAGCCACGGGAACAGTTCCTGGCAGACCAGTTCGTCGGGCGGGGTGTCGCGGATGGTTTTCGCGTAGGACAAGAAGCGGTCGCCAAAGGCGCGCGGGCTTTGGTGGAAAAACCAGCCGGCGTTGAAGTAGAGGTGGCGTTGCCAGTACTCCTCGGGCTGGGTGAGGTCGAGCGAGGCGTCGTAATCGAGGCCGAAGCGATCATAGAGAGACTTCCAGATCTGGGCATAGCTGGGGCCGTAAAGTTCGATCTTCGGCCAGGTGCCTTCGCGCCGCATCGAGGCCGAGGGGCGGGTGAAATCGAAAGGGAGAAAGGAAAGCGGGCCGGTCACCAGCGTGTCGGTATCGAGAAACAGGAAGGGCGCGTCGGGCAGGGCGGTCAGCGCCTCGATCTTGTTGCCATGCGGGTAGTCACTGCCGAAAGTGGTGCTGTGAAACGGCAGGATCGTCGCGCCGAGGCTTTCCAGCAGCGCGCGGACGGGGGCGGAGATGCGGGGATCGCCGTTCCATTTTGGCCCCGGCTGCGGTTCGGCAAGATACAGGGTTCCGGCAAAACCAGGGTCGGCGTGGCGCATGCTGGCGGCCAGCAGGATTGCCTCGTATTCCAGCCTTCCGGATTGGACTACGGCGACAATATTGAATGCGGTCATGGCTTTGGCGTGAAGCGGAGCGACAGGCAGGACATGCCGCCATCAAGTTTCGCGCATTCGGAATTGCCGATCTCGACCACAGTGTAACCCGCACTTTCCACGGCGGCGCGGGTGGCGGCGAAACCTTGCGCCATCAGCACCACGTCGTTGAACCGGATGGCGTTGGCGGCGGCCTCTTCGCCCTGCGCGGTGTGCACGACGAAATAGTCGTCAAAGCAGCCCGATGCGGCAAGGCGCGGGGTGGCGAGGATGGTCCTTGCGTCGAGCAGCGAGCAGTCGGTCTTGAAATGCAGCACGCCCGGCGGCGTGTGCACCTCGCGGACGGTGTGGCCCCAGGGGGCCACCAGCGCCGTCAGTTCGGCGATACCTGCGGCATTGGTGCGGGCAGAGCGGCCGACAAGAATTTCGGTTCCGGTGACAAGGATGTCACCGCCTTCGATGAAGCTGTCGGGGCCGGTGATGGTGACGATGTTGCCATAGAGCGCGGCCAGGTGCGGGGCCATTTCGGCAGCCTCGCCAAGGCGGCTGGGCGCGCCGGGCCGCATGATCACGGCGCCCTGCGGCAGGCAGAGGGCGGTGTCTTCGACGAACACGCTGTCTGGGTAGGCGTCCAGGGCGGGAAGTTCGATGACGGTTGCGCCAGTGGCGCGCAAGGCGGCGATATAGTCGGCGTGATGCGCCTGCATCAGGGCGAGGTCCGGACTGCCGATGTCAACGGCGCGAAGGCCCGCGATGATGGAGGGCGCAGGGCGGCGGGTGATGGCGTGGGTGAAGTGAGTGGCGGCGTGGGTCATGGCGGCTCCGGGCTGTGCCACCGGTGTCGCACCCCGCAGACGCCTAGGCAAGAGGGGCGGGGCCTTGGAACTGAACGCGGGTGGGCGGGGCAGTCTTCAGGGCTTGAGCGGGTAGCGGTCGGGTTCTTCGAAGACGTCGATCGCCCGGGTGCCGGCGGTGACCAGCGCCTCATGTTCGACACCGGCGGGAATCGAATAACTGTCGCCGGGGCGGTAGGTCCGGGTCTGATCGCCGATGGTCAACGTGATCTCGCCTTCGATGACGCTGCCCCATTGCGCGCCATGGGCGTGCCGGGGCAACTGCATCGCCTTGAGGAAGGTGAAGAACACCACCAGCGCGCCATCAGACCGCATAGCCGCGGTTTGCACGACATCCTCGGGAAAGGGCACGGCGATGCCGGGCAAGGCTGCGATGAAATCGGGAAAGGGCATGCGGGCCTCATCTGACAGCGGCGGAACCGGTTGACGCGCCAGGCTAACGCAATGCGAGCCGGGGTGACCAGCGCATTCTGCCGCCTTATCCCGCCCAGGGCAGTGTCAATAAGGGATGAAACAGCCAGCGCCACCATGCGTGATCAAGGAATTGGGCGACAAGGATCTGGGTGCCAAGGCCGAAGGCGAAACCCATGGCGAGGAGATACCAGAGCGTAGCCATAAAGCGGGACGCGCGCCGGGCGGGCTCTGCCGCTTCGGCGGCTTGGGCGCCGTCCCAAAGGCCGGGCTGCAAGCCTGCGGCACGCGGGGCAGCGCGGGTGTAGATGCGGGCGGCCAATGCGCGCAATAGCCAGAGCGACAGGAAGGCGAAGGCGGCCATTGCGAGGGCGATCTGGCCCTGCAGGCCCGCGATCTGGTCGGGCGTCATGCCTTCGACGCCGGGGAAGAATTCCGGCGCGGTGGTAATGATGCCACGCACCGCGACGAAGGGGATGCCGAGGATCAGTGTCAGCGCGCCCAAGGCGGGCAGGCGCCAGCCGGATTGGGCGATCACCGAGCGCAGGCGGCGCAATTCGAACGCGGCCGAGAGGCGGTCTTCGGTGGCCAGATGTGCCAGCATGACCGGTAGCACCGGCAGCAGGATTGCCGAGGCCAGCGTGCCGAACAGATAGACCGAGGGGCCGACGAAGGCCTGCTCGTAGCCCTTGTTGAACGAGTTTTCCCACCCCGCCCACCACGCGCCAAGCCAGAGAAGGGTGAAGGGCAGGGTCCAGGCCAGAAGGGCGGTGAGGGCCATGAGCCCCGAACGGATGTTCGCGCCGAGCCCGCCAAGTGCGCGAGCGATGCGGCCAGCTTCATGCGGGCCAAGGATCCAGCCGGGGGCCTGTTCGGCCGCACCGAACCGGGCGCGGGTTACGTGGCCCATGCGTCGGGTCAGCCAGCCGAGGGAAAGGAGCGCCAGCACCGGCAGCGTGGTCAGCAGGGTGCCAAGCGTTGCGTTGCGCAGCCAGACACCAAGGCGGGTGAGGCGGCTGGCGCGGAAGCCGGGGCGGGTAAGGGCGGTCACAGGAAAGCCCCCTCGATGGTGCTGCCTTCGGCGCGGGTGGCGTCAAAACCCATGGCGGCGGCGATGGTGGCGGCGATGGCGGATTGATCGACAGGGTGGTCGATGGTGCCCTTGGCGATGCCGGGGCCAAAGATCAACGCCCACACTTCATGCGCTGAGCGGGAGTTGAAGTGGTGCTGGAACGGCACGTTGGCGAGGGGGTTGGTGTCACGGCCACAATCGGGGGTGATCACGAAAATCGTGTTGTCACGGTAGAACGGGTCGGCGTCGGCGGTGGCCACAAGGCGCTGCAACCCTTCGTCGATGATCGCGATGGCGCGGGTGTAATGGGTGGGGTTGCCCCAGTGGACATAGTCTGGGTCCTGGTAGTTCACCATCATGAAGCGCGGTTTCAGTTCGTCCATCGCGCGGGTGGCAAGCTCGGTCAGCAGTCGGTCGCCGCGGGGATTGCGCAGGCCGTCATCGCCAAAACCGTCGCGCCAGCGGGCCCAGAACGCCTCTACTTGCGGCGAGGGATCGGGGGTGGCGCCGCGCGGGTCGATGGTCAGAAGGCGGATGCGTTCGGCTTCAAGCTCGGTGCGGGCCTCGTCGGTCAGCCTGTCTTCGGCAAGCTGCATCTTCGTGCGGTACAGCTTGTAGCGGTGGAGGGAGAGCATTTCGGAGCGGAAGTCGATGCCGAAGTGATCGCCCGCGCCAAAGGTGAAGAATTCCTCTTGTGGGCGGTCCTCGCCGTTGATCAGCAGCACCTCGTGCGAGGCGAGGTCGAATGAGCGGCGGAGGTATTCGAATAGCGTGGGTTCGGTGGGTTCCAGCCGGTCGGCCAGAAATTCGCTGGCGTCGCGGTAGGCAAGGTAGCGACCGGTCAGCAGGTTCAGCGTACCCTCGGCGTGGGAGGTGTTGACGCCTTCAAGTTTCTCGATCCGCAGGTCGGGGATGAAGGTACCGCGCGGGGCGAGGACGTGGCGCAGGTAGGGGGCCCAGGTGGCGGCCTCGTCAATCGTTTCGGCGCGGCGCACACCCCCGCCGAAGCGGACGAGGATGACGTTCGGGCCGTTGTAGCCGGCGGATTGCGATAGCGCAGGCAGGGGCGTGGCAAGGCCGGCGGCGAGGCCAAGGGTAAAGGTGCGACGGTGCATCGGTTGCTCCCAGTCCGTGTTAATAGGCTTAACATTGCCATAGATGAAGGTGGAAAGCGACTGATTCTTGCGGGCGTGGCTGGCGGAGTGAGGGCTCGCTGTCGGCAGGTGCGTCCAAGGAGGTTTGTCAGGGTTTAGCTGCGGTCGTTGAAAGCGCCGCACGTCAGGTCGGCAACCGCGTTGCGACACGTCTGCTGGGGGTGGTGTCAAACAAGCGCGAACCAGCCTCAGTTTGCCAAAAACCGGCAGGCGTCAGGCGGCGCAGAGGTGACACCACTCGGCGAGAGCGGCGGTGCGGTTGGCCTTATCGCTTCATCGTTTTCTTGGGGAATTTCAATGCAGATTTGCGATTCCGCTTTTTTAAGGACAAAGGATTCAACACCCTCGCCTTCGTGATCGATAGCCCGCCAGACGCAGCGGGTAACACCGTCGATCGTCACAAACACCGCGTCGAGATGGTGGTGCCTGTGGCATGATCACATCCGCTGCACATGCTTGCGCCGGTTTTCGCCGGCGAACGTCGGCCCAAACCTGTTCGACCGGAACTGCGCCGTCTTGTGGCTGATCTCGATGCCGCGCGCATGCAACAGGTCGACGACATTGCGCAGCGACCGCGGGTAGCGGACATAAAGCGTCACCGCCATGCGGGTGATTTAGGGGCTGGGTTTGGGCATTCGACGACGGACACCGGCAGCCCTGGCGCCAAGACCGGGGGATCAGTTTGGCCAGGCCTGGCCGCCCAACATCGCAAAGACCTTGTCGCGTTCCGAATGCACCAAAAGCAGGGCCAGATCGCCGGGGCGGACAAGGTCCATGATCCTTGCGACGCCGGATGCGGGGCTATCTTCCTGAAGTATCTGATCGGCAGCAATGCCTTGGGCCAGACATTCGGCGCGCAGGATGGCGGGGATGTCGCCCGGCGCACGGCCGCGCAGGTAGCCCGGTAGTTCGGTGATCATCACCCAATCGGGGCCAAAGGCGCAGGCGCCGCGCGCAAGGCCGCGGATGTCGTCGTCCGAACGGTCGCCGGCATGGGCCAGCATCACGAAGCGGCGCTTGGCGGGCACGGCAGCCAATGCCCCGGTGACGGCGGCAATGGAATGCGGGTTGTGGGCGAAATCGACGAACAACCGCGCGCCGTTGTGGGCGAATTCGTTCAGGCGGCCAGGGTTGTCCTTGGAGGTGGAGTGGAAGGCGGCAAGCGCGCGGGCGATGGCCGCGACATCGACCCCAAGCGCATGGGCCAGACAGGCGGCGGCCAGCGCGTTCGACACATTGTAGATTGCGGCGCCGCCCATGGCGATCGGCACATCGGTCACGGCGATCACGCGCTGCGCCAAAGGCCCCTGCTGCAGCCAGATGGCACCCTCCCGGACAAAGCCGGTAAGCCGGCCTGCGTCTCGTGCCGCAAGGATCTGCGGCGCATCGGCATCCAGCGAGAACCATGCGGCCTTCAGGCCCAATCGCGCGGCCTCGGCCACCACGGGCGGGTCGTCGGCGTTCAGGATCAGCGTGCCCCCTTCCCGCAAGCCGTGACGAATGGCGAATTTCACCTGCGCAAGTTCGGCCACGGTGTTGATGCCGTATTCGCCAAGGTGATCGGCGGCGACGTTCGTGACCACCGCCGCCAGCGCCTGCCGCACCGGCAGGCCGCGCCGCAAGATGCCGCCGCGCGCCAGTTCCAGAAAGCCCACCTCAAGCCGGGGATCGCGCAACAACAGCCGCGCGCCACCGGGACCAGAGAAGTCGCCATGTTCAAGGACCTCGTCGCCGACCCGGACCATGTCGGTCGAGGTCAGGCCCGCGACCTTGCCCGCCGCCTGCGCCATCGCCATCGCCAGCCGGGTCGTCGTGGTCTTGCCGTTGGTGCCGGTGATCAGGCCGAGGGGCAGGTTGCCGATTGCACCCCAGTCGACGGCATCAAGGTCAGGCAGGCTTGCCAGCGCCCAGCTTTTCGCCCGCACACCATGGCCAAGCGTGACGAAATCCTCATCCGCCAGCACCTCGATCCCCCGCGCTTTTGCTGCCCCTGCCAACGCAAGCATCGCCGGGTTGGCTTCACGCGCCATGACGCCGCGCAGGTCGGCCAGCATGGACGCCAGATCGCCGCGCGGCTGCCACAGAAGGTCGGCGGCCACGAAATGCCAGGCGGTCTGCAAGACGAAAGTCGCCGAATAAAGCTGGTCTTCCGGAGCGGTGATTGCCACCGAGATGCCGCTGGAAAAATGCCTGTGGCTGCTGACCTCACGCTGCCAGCCGACCCCGTCCAGCACCCGCCGGGCATGGTGATGCCAAAGGGCCGCGACGCGGGTCGGGGGGAAACCGGCAAAAGTCACCTCAAGTGCTGCACCCGGAGCGGTCTGCAAGAGGCCCGGACCGGTCAGTCTGCGGGCCTCGCCGGTCTGCAGCGCATCGGATGCCGCGATGGGCACCTGAAGGGCGTCGGCGATGTCATCGATCATTTGCGGATCAATCGCCGCCTTCGCCGGTGTCACGCGCCAGTCGCACGCCGCGTTCGTCGCGAACGATGGTGTCGGTGTCGGTGATCAGGTCCTCCATCCCCACCACCACCGGGCGCGGTTTGCTGGCAGCGGTCGGGGCGTCGACCTTGTTGGGGTCCTTGAAGTAGATGATCTGCTTCCAACAGCGCACGGTATCGTCGCCGTTGATCACCAGAAGATCGCCCTCGGCCGCCATGTTCAGACCGAAGGCAAGCGCCTCGACCTCATCGGGGACGATGTGGATCGCACCGGCATCAACGCCGTTTTCCAGCAAGGCCGCTTTCATCAGTTGCGGGATCTCGTCATGCCCGCGCCCGCGCCGGTTGTCGTCGGCCTTGCAGATGAAGACATCGAAATGGGGTGCCAGGATGCGGGCGGCGGTTGCCGCGTCCTCGTTGCGCCGGTCGCCGGGAATGGACAGCACGAAGATCCGTCTGCCGGCGACCTCAAGCTGGCCGACAAGGCCCGAAAGCGCAGTAAAGGCCGCGGGGTTGTGGGCATAGTCGAGGATGACCTTGAAGGCATGTTCGTCAAAGACGTTTGTTCGCCCCGGCACCTGGAAGAAGCTGGTGTCGAAGGTCCTGAGGCCATGCCGGATGTTGTCCAGATCGACGCCGAAGCTGAAGGCCATTGCGGCGGCGAACATGGCGTTCTGCACGTTGTAGGCGGCCTTGCCTTCAAACGTCGCGGGGATCAGATGCGACCACAGGACGGGCAGATGCGTGCCATGGTTGTAGATGGTGATCATGTCGCCGTTCATGCCGCGCTCCAGCACCACGGCGCGGCCGCCCGCCTGGATATGCTCTTTTACCAGGGCATGGTTGGAATTCATCGTGGCATAGCAGATGTTCTTGGCGGTCACATAATCGGCCATCCGCAGGCAGTGTTTGTCATCGGCGTTCAGGACCACTGTTTCGGTGGCGCTTTCGACCACGACGCGTTTGATGCGGGCCATCTCCTCCAGCGTGTTGATCCCGCCAAGGCCCATGTGATCCTCGGTCACGTTCAGGCAGGCGGCGACATCGGACCGCCGATAGCCAAGGCCCGCGCGCAGCACGCCACCACGCGCCGTCTCCATCACCGCGAAATCGACCGACGGGTCGCGCAGCACCATCTGGGCCGAGGCTGGGCCGGTCATGTCGCCTTTCACCGTCAGCTTGCCATCGACATACACCCCGTCGGTCGAGGTCATGCCGACGATCTTGCCGCTGGATTTCATGATATGCGCCAGCATCCGGCTGGTCGTGGTCTTGCCATTGGTACCGGTGATCGCGCCGATCGGAATCCGCGACTGGGCGCCGGTCGGGAACAGCATTTCCAGCACCTTGCCCGCCACATCGCGCGGCGTGCCTTCGGACGGGGCCACATGCATCCGAAAGCCGGGGGCCGCGTTCACCTCGACAATCGCGCCGCCGATGTCCTTGTAGCTTTTCGTGATGTCCGAGGTCAGGAAATCCACGCCCCCCACGTCAAGGCCCACGGCCTTGATGGTGCGTTCGGCCATGTCCTTGTTGTCGGGGTGGCAGACATCGGTCATGTCGATAGCCGTGCCGCCGGTGGACAGGTTGGCGGTGGATCGGAGGAAGAAGGTCTG
>NZ_JANMET010000010.1:0-5795 GCF_031377265.1 Tabrizicola sp.
CGGCAAAGACCTCGGCCGCGACGCGCAGACCTTCGGCTACCATCACGTCCAATCCGGCCGATCCGGCCAGACACAGGCTGGTCAATGTGGGGTCGACCGCCCGGATCGCGCGTGCAATCGCACCGGCGACGCCAGTGTCCACTGCCGCCAGATTGTACAACGCCCCATGCGCCTTGACATAGGTCACCCGGTGGCCGACCAAAGCCGCCATCCCGCAAGCAGCGCCGATTTGATAGGCGACCAGCCGCTCGACTTCGGCCAGGGTATGGGGCACCACGATCCGGCCGAAATTGGCCCGGTCACCGTAGCCGGGATGCCCGCCGACTGCCACGCCAGCGGCCACTGCTGCCGTGAAAGTCGCGGCCATCTGGTCTGGCCCGCCCGCGTGAAATCCGCAGGCAACATTGGCGGAACTGACCAACCCCAACATCGCCGCATCATCGCCGATACCTTCGCCAAGGTCGGCATTCAGGTCGATGGTACGAGGGTCATCGCTGGCTGACATAGGCTGTGCCTGGCTGTTCTGGCGTGGCAATTCGGATAGACTTTCGACTGCCAACCCCTTAAGTATGGCTTAACTATGGAAGTCCTACAATCGATTGGCAAGCGCCGTTTTCTGCAGCCAATAGCCGCTTTCCCTTTAGGTGCCCAATGTCAGACTGGCCCAAAGTTTCCGAACCAAAGGATGCGGCTATCCGTCGCTCTGTGGCTCCGGTCGTGACCTATTCGGTGGACAGGCTGCCGCCGGTTGACGCCGCGTTCTATGCCAAAGCAAGGAACGGCATGACCCTGATGGATTCGGTGCTGGTACCGCACCGCGACGGCCGCGCTTTCCGCGTTCCAAAGGGACATTTCTTTCGCATCGTCAGCGTGGATGGCCCGCAGGTTGGCGATCTGAACCTGTGGAACGCCGAAAACCCGGCAGAGCGGTTCTTCAGTGGCAAGACGCGCGCCTTGCACGCCACACATGTTACGACCGGCAACCGACTTTGGTCGACAATGCCTTTCCTGCGGCCAATGGCGACGATCACCGCTGATACGCTGGGCTGGTACGGGTTTGACGCTGACGGCGCCGGCGTGCACGACGTGATCGGCACGCGCTGTGATCCCTACACCAACCGGCTGCTTGCGGGCGATGACTACCACTATTGCTGCCATTCGAACCTGTCACGCGCCTTTGCGGCGGTGTCAGGCCTGCCTGTGGCCGAGGCCGAGATGCACGTGCATGATGTGCTGAACGTGTTCATGGCAACCGGCTTTACCCGCGACACGCACCAGTATTTCATGAAGGCCAGCCCCGTCCGTCCTGGCGATTACATCGAATTCTTTGCCGAGATCGACCTGACCTGCGCGCTGTCGGCCTGCCCTGGTGGCGATTGCGGTTCAAGTCATTAAAGCGGCAACCAACCCTGCTATCCGCTGCTGGTGGAAGTCTACTCCCCTGCAGCAGGCAGCCTCGATGGCTGGTCCAGCCCAATACCGAACAGCTATTCTCGGACCCACGGGCTTTAGCCTCCCATACGGCACCGCCGGGCGAACCATTCGGCAAAGGTGGCGGTTGCGGGCGACACGTCTGGGCCCCGGGTCATCGCGTAAATCCGGTCATCTTCGATCTCGACATCTGACAAGACCACAAGTTCACCTCGCGCAATCTGCTGGCTAAACAGGCCCACCGGGGCCAGCGCAACACCTTGCCCCGCCAACAGCGCCGAGGAAAGCTGGCTCATGTCCTGAAAGACCCTGCCCTGCAGCGGCGCTTCGTCAGAAAACCCCGCCCTTGCAAACCAGGCAGCCCACGCGTTGCTGTCTTCTTCATGCAGCAGGTCAGCTGCGTAAAGCCCGGACAGCGACCGCAGTTCCGGAACCGTCAGTGCCAAAAGCGCACTGGCAAGCGGTCGCATGCCGCGTGAAAACAGGGGAACCCTTTGCGCCCCTTCTGGTCCGGTTCGGGACATTGAGATCAACACATCCATCTTTCCTTGATCGAAGGCTTGCAGCACATCAGCGTGCAGCAACCGGACATTGATTGCCGGATAAAGCAGCTTGAAGGCTGAAAGGTGCGGGATCAGCCAGTGCATCGCTACCCACGGGATACAGGCGACGTTCAGATCGATGCTGGACTGGTCGCGTCGCAACCTGCCCGCCGCACGCCCAATCAGCCTTAGGCCAGCGGCGACCGCCTCCTGCAACTCCGCTCCGTCGGGGCTAAGCCGCACTCCCCGGCCCTCGCGCAGGAACAGTTTTCGGCCAAGCCAGGTCTCCAGTTGTCCGACCTGCTGACTGACGGCTGACTGTGACATGCCAAGCTCACGGCTGGCCGCAGAAAAGCTTGCCTCGCGGGCAGAGACCTCAAAGGTGCGCAAAAGATGAAGCGGTGGCAGATCCATCCATAAGTGATACTTCATTATTGGCGCACCGGCAATCTGGCGCATCATTCTGCACACTGGCCAGTGGCGGAGCTGTCAGGCCCGAAACCTGCAAACCGTTCGGCGTCAGTCTATTCCACGAGCCCGCGTAGCACCCGCCTTGCGGCAAGGGTGACTGGCGCTTCGGTTTCCTTCAAGATCGCCAGACGGTCAAAGCGCTGAGGATCCGAATTGACCGCCTGCCGCAGCGCCGCGCCGAAAGCCATCCTCAGTTCAGTACCGATGTTGAACTTGCAAACGGAAGTATGGCGCGCAAGGTGCAGCCGCATCGCCGCGGGCACACCGGACCCGCCATGGATTACCAAAGGCGTGTCGCAGACAGCCATGATCCCCGCCACGGCAGTCAGATCGATGCTCGCCAATGCTGCCTGTTGAAGATGCACGTTTCCTACCGAAACGGCCATCGCGTCCACTGCGGTCTCGGTTGCAAAACGCGCGGCATCGGCAGGGTCGGTGCGCGCCGATGCCTCGCCCGCCGCATAACCGACAAAGCCGATCTCACCCTCGCACGACACCCCAGCCGCATGCGCCAACGCGACGATCCGCGCCGTCTGGGCGATGTTTTCTGCCAGCGGCAGGCGCGATCCGTCGAACATGACCGAGGTAAAACCGCAGTCGATCGCCTGCTGGCACTCAGCCAGCGATGTTCCGTGATCCAGATGCGCCACGACAGGAACCCCGGCCCCTTCGGCCAGCACCCGAAACATCGCGCCCAGAACCGGTAACGGCGTATGCGCCCGACACCCCGGCCCGGCCTGCAGGATCACCGGCAACCCTTCTGCCTCGGCGGCGGCAACATAGGCGCGGGCATCCTCCCAACCCAGCACAACCAGCCCTGCGACGGCATAGCCCCCCTTCAGGGCCGGCTGCAGCACCTGTGCCAGCGTCGCCAGTGTCATTTGAACTTGGCCACCATTTCCTTGATCCCGGGGATGGTTTCGATCTGATAGGCATGCGTCGGCTGGAAATACTGCACCAACGACCGTTGGCTCAGGCCACCAAGGATGGTGAAATAGTACATCTCATATCCCGGCAGGGCGACGCAGGGGTGATAGCCCTTGTCGAGACAGATCGTGGAGCCGTCGACGATGTGATAGGCATCGCCCGGCAGATTGTCTTCGCGCTGCAGCATCTGCAGGCCGGAACCGTGGCTGGGGCGAAAGCGGAAGTTGTAGGTCTCGTCATGCCGCGTCTCAAGCGGCACGCGGTCAGTGTCGTGCTTGTGGCTGGGAAATCCAGACCAGCCGCCCTGACCCACGGTGAACAATTCGCTGACCAGCAAGCGCCCGACGCGGCCATGGTACTTCGTACCGAAGATGTGTTTGATCTTGCGATGGGTCTTGGTCTCGTCCGAACCGTACTGGATCATGTCCAGATCGGCAGCGCGCACATCAAATGGCTCCAAGACCGTATCGAACCGCGCACCGGCCACGAACACTTCGGCAGTGTCGGACAGACAAACCATCAGTACCCTGGCCCCAACCGGCGCATATACGCCCTCCGGCTCGCCATCCCAAACATCGACGCCACGATTGCCAAGGGCAGGAAAGGCCACCCCTTCCACGTCGATATCCACTGTGCCGGTGGCGGGCACGATTGCGGTTTCATAGCCGGGCACCCGGTATTCAAACGCCTGACCCTTGGTCAGCTTGACGATGTTGAAATAGTTGAGCGGGACCAGCGGGTCATCCACATCCACGATGGGCCGGTTGGCATTGTCAAATGGGGCGATGTGCATGAAGCCTCCTAGGCGGCGGGGTGGGTGGGGCCGGGATGGGCGGCCAGAAACGCGGACAGTTCTACCGGCGTTGGCATGGCTGGCGCGCAGCCAACCCTGGCCACCACGATCGACGCGCAGGCAGAGCCGCGCAGCACGGCTTCGGATACCGGTCGGCCCTCGGCCAATCCGGCGAGAAAGCCGCCCAGAAACGCATCGCCCGCCCCGGTCGGCTTCAACGCGTCAACCGGGTAGATGCCGGTGCGCACCTCCTGCCCATTGGCAAAGGTCACCGCCCCAGCCTCGCCCATCTTGTAAACGATGATCTTGGAACTGCTGGCCGCAAGGTCGCGCGCCATGGCAAGACCACGTTCGTGCCCGCCCGCCATCAGGCCAAACTCCACGTCATTGCCGACAATGATCGCCGACTGGGATGCCGCGCGCGCATAGGCCCGCATTGCGGCATATGGCGAAGGCCAGCTGTAGGGCCGGTAATCGATGTCAAAGACCACGGGAAGCCCCGCTGCCTGCGCCAGATCCAACGCGCGGAAGGTGGCCGATTGCGACGGTTCTGCCGCCAGCGCAGTGCCCGTTGTCACCAGCGCCCCGTAAGCCGGGTAATCGACGGCATCGACATCTGCGACCGTCATCTCGAAATCAGCGGCGCGGTTGCGGTAGATCACTGACTGGGTATCTTCCAGCCGGGTTTCGACCACTGACAGTGAATTGCGCGCCTCGCCTCCCACAGTGCGGACATGGCCCGCACCAATGCCATAGCTTGCCAGCGCGTTGCGGCAGAAACGGCCAACTGCATCGTCAGACACGCAGGTGACCAGATCGGCCTGCCCGCCATGACGCACGATTGCCGCCGCGATATTGGCGGCCGATCCACCCATGCTGGCGGTGAACCGGGTGGCCTCTTCGGTGCGGGTGCCCGGTGGATCGGCGTATAGGTCCATGCCCACCCGACCCAGTACCACAAAGCGGTTGCGCGACACGCGATCCAAATCGGTCATCACAGGCCCGGACGCTGCTTGGCGCGGCCTGCCTCGATCTCGGCATGCTTTTCGCGGACGCGGGGCGAGTTGGAGACTTCGGGCGTGCCAACTTCCCACCAGGTGTGGCCCTGAGTGGTCCAACCCTCATAGGGATCAACCTTCATCACGATCACATATGTTCGGTCGCTGGCCTTTGCGCGCGCAAACGCCGCCGCCAGATCGCCCGGCGCGGCCACGGTTTCGCTGGCCGCCCCCATCGCCGCCGCATGGGTCGCGAAATCAACTGCAAAGGGCGTAGTCACGGTCGGGCTGTCGGCAATCAGGTTGTTGAAGCTTTCGTTGCCGGTGTTGTTCTGCAACTTGTTAATGACTGCAAAGCCACCGTTGTCCAGCACCAGCACGATCAGCTTTTTCCCTGTTAGAACAGATGAGTAGATGTCAGAGTTCATCAAAAGATAGGACCCGTCGCCGCAGAAAACGATGGTGTCGCGGTCAGGCTCCACCTCTGATTGTGCGATCCGCGCGCCCCAGCCCCCGGCAATCTCGTAGCCCATGCAGGAAAACCCGAACTCCACATCCACCGTGCCCAGGCCAAGGGTGCGCCAGTTGGCCGTCACCTCGGCGGGCAGACCGCCTGCCGCAGCCACCACCCGG
>NZ_JANMET010000325.1:0-26320 GCF_031377265.1 Tabrizicola sp.
GGCACGGACGTGCTGTTCTTCGTCGACAACATCTTCCGCTTTACCCAAGCCGGTTCGGAAGTGTCCGCCCTTTTGGGACGTATCCCGTCGGCCGTGGGCTATCAGCCGACGCTGGCCACAGACATGGGCGCGCTGCAGGAACGCATCACCTCGACCAAGGCGGGTTCGATCACTTCGGTGCAGGCGATCTATGTGCCGGCAGACGACCTGACCGACCCCGCGCCGGCAACCTCGTTCGCGCACCTCGATGCGACGACGGTTCTCAGCCGCGCGATTTCGGAGCTTGGCATCTATCCGGCCGTTGACCCGCTCGACTCGACCTCGCGGATCCTTGACCCGCTGGTTGTGGGGCAGGAACACTATGACGTGGCGCGCTCGGTACAGGGCATGCTGCAGCGCTACAAGTCGCTGCAGGACATCATCGCCATTCTGGGCATGGACGAGCTGTCGGAAGAGGACAAGCTGACCGTGGCGCGCGCGCGCAAGATTCAGCGGTTCCTCAGCCAGCCGTTCGACGTGGCGCAGGTGTTCACCGGTAGCCCCGGCGTGCAGGTGCCGCTGGAAAAGACCATCTCGTCCTTCAAGGCAGTGGTTGCGGGTGAGTATGACCACCTGCCGGAAGCCGCCTTCTACATGGTCGGCGACATCGAAGAAGTGAAAGCCAAAGCCGCCAAACTGGCTGCGGCTGCGGCCTGAGGGGGCAGTGATGGCAGGATCTGTGCAATTCGACCTGGTCAGCCCGGAACGGCGGCTGGCTTCGGTCAAAGCGACCGAAGTGCAGATTCCCGGTGCGATGGGCGATCTGACGGCGATGGAGGGGCATGCCCCCACCATCACCACCCTGCGCCCCGGTGTGCTGCGGGTGATTGGTGTTGATGGCACCAAAGCCTATGTGGTGACCGGTGGTTTTGCCGAGATCAGTGCCACCAGCGTGTCGGTGCTTGCCGAACGTGCGGTGCCGCTGGAAGAGCTGACGCCTGCCACGCTGGATGCGCTGGTGGCAGATGCTTGCGAGGCGGCGGCAGTGAATTCCGACAAGGACGCTGCTGACAAGACGGTCGCCGATCTCAACGCGATGCGGCTGTCGGCGGGGCTCTGAGACCAAGCTGGATTTCTTGAAGGCCCTGCTGAGAAGCGGGGTCTTTTCTTTTTGTTGCAAGAAACGCCATACTCTAGATCTGTAATCGTATCGGGTGTGTGGGTCTGTAATGAAGCGATTTGCTGGCAAGATCGGTGTGGAGCAGGGCTCGACAGTCCTGTTCTCGGACTTTGCGAACGACGGGACGATGTGGGCCGGAAGCGGCCCGCGCGAAGTGCGCCATGTGCAACGCTTCAAGGAAAGCTTTGGTGAAGTTCCCGCTGTGATGGTTGGTATTTCGATGTGGGACATGGACCACAAGGTGAATTCGCGTGCCGATATCAGCGCCGAGAATGTGACCACGAAGGGCTTTCAGATCGTGTTCCGGACATGGGGTGATACCCGGGTCGCGCGCATCCGTGCTGACTGGACCGCGATTGGCCCTGTCAGTGATGACGATGACTGGGATGTGGTGTGAGCGACCTTTAGGACGCCTAATCCTGGCGTGTTTCCGCAAGACCCCAGATATCGCGCGCTACGATCCAGCCTGACAGCTTCCACGCGCCGTATGCCACCAGCGCCCCAAGATATCCGTCAATCGCGTAGTGCCAGGCCAACAGCACCGATCCCAGCATGATCGTCGTGGCAAATGCCCCGAAAAAGATAGCGGGCCAACGCCCGAAGCGCGCCGCATAGATCGCCATCAGCACGGAACTGGCAACGTGCATGCTGGGCATCGCCGAGATCCCGCTTAGGCTGCCGGGTCGCGAATAGAAATCCCAGAGCAGATTCTGCGTCTCGACCACCGATATCGGCGCGGCGCTGGCGTGGGCGTTCAACAGGTTCATCAGCGGGGCGAACGTGTCGCCAAGGCCGAGACGGGCATAATAAACCGGTCCCGCCGAAGAAAAGACTGTGGCCAGCAGGTTGCCACCGATCGCCCATGTCAGGATGAAAGCGACGAAATACTGCATCCGGAGCCGTGGGTTGCCGGTGTAAAAGCAGGTGGCGAACAGCACGAAATACAGCAGGAAAAGCCACGCGTTATAGGCGCCGGTCACAGCAGTGATGATCAGAGGATTGCCAAACACCGCGTGCGCCAGTTCGTAGGGATGAACCCCGAAGTGCAAGACCCGATCAAGCGCCATGAACGCTTCGTCCCACGAGAAAGGGTGGATCGTCGGGATCAGCCGTTTCAGCTGTGCAAACGACACCAGCACCAGGACCATCAGCACCGTGCCGATCAGGCCGTTCAGCAACCGATGCGGATCGGTGACAATCGCGCGGATGTCTGCCTTGAACCATTCGATCTGGTTCGGCGGCTTGATCACATAACGCATATAGACGAACCGACCGATCAGCAGGAAATAGGCCATTGAGGGCAGCATGCTGGAAAAGTTCCAGAACAGCGCACCGCCCATCTCGGTGTCGACGCTGACATTGAAAGCGATGCCGAAGGACTGAGAGATAAGCACGTAAATCCCGACAAGCCCAATCAGCAGAGCATGCTCACGCAGGATCACACGGATCCGGGATCGATTGGCGGTCAGCTGCATCATCTTTCCACATCTTGAGAACAGTATGCAATCTGCCGCCTGATTGTGACCCAAAGTTGGCAGAATTGGCCTTGAAAGATGATCTTACCCGTGTTGAACAGCTCAGGGGCGCTGATACAGACCCTCATAGATCGGAATGAGGGTATCAGTCTCGAACAGTGACGACACCGACATGCCGCCCCAAATGTTCAGGATCGCCTGGGCAAAGATCGGGGCAGTGGGCACGATGCGGATGTTGCGGGCATTGCGGACCGCCTCTGACGGCTCGATGCTGTCGGTGATGACCAGCGATTTCATGACCGAGTTCTGGACCCGCTCCACTGCCGGGCCGGACAACACGCCATGGGTGATGTAGCTGTGCACTTCGGTGGCGCCCTGTTCCATCAGCACTTCTGCCGCCTTGCACAGCGTTCCGGCGGTATCGCAGATGTCGTCCACGATGATGCATTTCTTGCCTTCGACACTGCCGATCACTGTCATTCCGGCGATCTCGCCGGCCTTTTCGCGGCGTTTGTCGACAATCGCGAGAGGGGCGTTGATCCGTTTGGCCAGTTCGCGCGCGCGCGCCACGCCACCGACATCGGGTGACACCACCATCATGTCATCCATCTGGCCCTTGAAATGATGTTCGATATCCAGGGCAAACACTGGCGATGCATAGAGGTTGTCCACTGGAATGTCGAAAAACCCCTGAATCTGGGCCGCATGCAGATCCAGCGTCAGCACGCGGTCCACACCCGCCCGGGTGATCAGGTTGGCAACCAACTTGGCAGAAATCGGCGTGCGGGCCTTGGCGCGGCGATCTTGCCTTGCATAACCGAAATAAGGGATCACGGCGGTGATGCGGCTGGCCGATGACCGCCGCAGCGCATCAGTCATGATCAACAATTCCATCAGATTGTCATTCGCCGGGTTAGACGTGGACTGGATGATGTACATGTCTTCACCACGCACATTTTCGAACACTTCGACGAAGATTTCCTGATCGTTGAACCGTTCGACCCGCGCATCGACCAGATTCACGCTCATCCCCCGGTGCATCGACATGCGGCGCGCGATGGATTTTGCCAGCGTTTGATTGGCGTTTCCGGCGATCAGCTTCGGTTCAGTGATGGTGGACATTCAGGGGGCTCCGGTCGCGGTGGCGCGTTGCGTTGACACCGCTTATCACCGAGATAGGGTCTTGCAAACCGTGACCCGGGAAAGGGACCACAAATGGCGCAGATTGATTACTTCTTTGCACCGATGTCGCCGTTTACCTACCTCGCCGGCGCTGGACTCGAGGCTATTGCCGCGCGCCACGCTGCCGAAGTCCGCTACATCCCGATTGATGCACCGGCGCTGTTTCCGCGCACCGGAGGGCAGTTGCTTGCCGAACGGCATGAAAGTCGCAAAGCCTATCGCTTGCAGGAGATGCGGCGGGTGGCGAAAAAACGGGGCGTGCCGCTGTTGATGCCAGCACCGTTCTTTCCGGTGAACCCAGCACCCGCCAGCTATGCAATCATCGCAGCGGCCAAGGCAGGCGGCGGGGATCTGGCTGGTCTGGTCCAGGCCTTTCCGCGCGCCGTCTGGGCCGAGGGCCGCAATATTGCGGAGGACGAGGTGGTGAAGGATCTCTTGGCGCAGCACGGGTTTGATCCGTCCGTGGCCGACCGTTACATGCTGGCTGCGGCCGAAACCTATGCTGCCAACCTTGAAGAGGCGGTGTCGCGCGGGGTCTTCGGCGTGCCGTTCTACATTGTTGGCGAAGAACGGTTTTGGGGGCAGGACCGGCTTGAGGACCTGGACCTGTTTTTGTCCGGAAAACTTTGAGTGCCTGAGGCCCTGATTGCCGGGCATCCAACCGCGTGGCGGGTCTGGGAGCGGGGCGGGGCGCGCAGGGTGCTGGCGCTGCACTGCTCGCTTGGGCATTCGGGCATGTGGTCGGGGCTGGCTGAACGGCTAACGGGTGTGTCGGTGACGGCGCCCGACCTGCCAGGGCATGGCAAGTCTGGCGACTGGGACGGGCGGGAGGATTTTCATGCGCTGTCCGCGCGGGTCGCGACGTCAATAGCGGAATTGGCGGGTACCGGCGAACCTGTTGACCTGATCGGGCATTCTTTCGGGGCGACAGTGGCGCTGCGGATCGCCTTGGAACGACCGGATCTTGTACGGTCACTGGTGTTGGTGGAGCCGGTGATCTTTGCTGCCGCCAAAGACGATCCGACCTACGCGCCGTTGCTTTCCGAACATCGGACAGTGGCGCTGCTGATTGCCAATGGTGACCGCGCAAAGGCGGCGGCGCTGTTTCACGCGAGATGGGGCACGGGCGAGGCTTTTGCCGACCTGTCGGCACGGCAGCAGGGTGCCATCATTGCGCGCATTCATCTGATCGCTGCGCAGAACGACGTGCTGCTTGACGATACGGCGGGCTTGCTGCGCCCCGGTGGGCTGGAAGCGATCAGGGTGCCGGTGCTGATGATTGAAGGCGGCGACAGCCCGCCAATCATCCACGCAGTGCAAGCCGCGCTTTGTGCGCGGCTGCCGTTGGTGACACGGCTGATCGTGCAGGGGGCGGAGCATATGGTGCCGATAACGCACCCCGGTGACGTGGCGCGATCAGTGCAGATGCATCTCGACGCAAGCTGAGCCGGGTTTGGCGCAGTCGCAGTCGCAGTCGCGTTTGCCTTGCGTCAGGCGGCCATCATCGTTGGTGCCCGTGCCAGAGAAGTCTGCAGAGGCCGCAGTTGGCAGAAGTCCGGTCAAAAGGACGGGCCCGAGAAGCATGGGTTTCAGCGCGCTGTTTTTGCAATGACACCGGAAACGGGGCGTCACAGTATCTCGGGTCTGCTCCCGACGGGCTTGATGGGCACTGGCGGGCGTGAACTGCCGCAAGTTGCGCAAGACGCTGGTGGGTTTTCGTCGAGCGCCCGGTTGTAGCGTCGCTCTCTGGAAATCTTCAGAAATGGAACTCAAGGGCGGAGTGCGGCCAGAAACCCGTCGACATGCGCCTCGGTGGTGTTCCATAAGGTGACAAGACGCGCGCCTTCGCGGCCATCGGGCAGGTCCCAGGCATAGTACTGGGCACCACCGGCTTGGGCGCGCGTGTGCCCTCCCGCAGGCCATTCGGGGAACATCATGTTGGCCTGCACAGGGTGCTTTTGCACCACGCCCGGAATGGCGGCGAGACCGTTGGCCAGCCGCGCGCCCATGGCATTGGCCTGCCCCGCCAGCCGGAGCCACAGGCCGTCCTGCAGATACGCCTCGAACTGGGCGGCCAGCATCCGATGCTTGGAAAACAGATGCCCACCCCGCTTGCGGCGCAGCTCGAACTCCCAGGCCTTCACGGGGTCGAACATCACCACGGCTTCAACCCCTAGGCAGCCGTTCTTGGTGCCGCCAAAAGACAGCACGTCGATCCCGGCCTTCCAGGTCATTTCGGCCGGGGTCGCCCCGGTGGCCACCAGCGCATTGGCAAAACGCGCGCCATCCAGATGCGAGGGCAGGCCCTTGGCTTGCGCCAGCGCAGTCAACGCGGCTACCTCGGTCGGGGTGTAGACGGTGCCTGCCTCGGTCACGTTGGTTACCGATAGCATGCCCCGCTGCACGCCGTGCACGCCACCTTCGCCGGTGCGCGCCATCGCCTCGGCCAGGCCATCTGGCGTCATCTTGCCGTGGTCGCCCGGCACCAGCACCAGCTTTGCGCCATTGGTATAAAACTCTGGCGCGCCGCATTCGTCGACGGCGATATGTGCGTCCTGATGGCAGAACACCGCGCCCCAGGGCGGGCAATAGGTGGCCAAGGCCAGCGCATTCGCCGCAGTACCGGTTGCCACCAGATAGACAGCGGCCTCTGGCGCCTCCAGCAGTGCGCGCACGGCGGCAGTCACCCGCTGCATCGCGGCATCGGCACCATATGACGTTTCATAGCCATCGTTGGCGCGCAGCACGGCGGCCATCACTTCCGGGGCCGCCCCAGAGGTGTTGTCAGAGGCAAAAAACATCAGGGGCCTTCCTCGATGATATAGTCTTCCCAGTCTTCTTCCGGCACCGAAAACTCCGGCACCGTCCAGCCGCGCACGGAATTGCCCGAGGCATGCGTGCTTTCCGGATCTCCGGTCAGCAGGGGGTGCCATTCTGGCAGGGGTTTGCCTTGGTGCAGCAGTTTGTAGGCGCAGGTCTGCGGCATCCAGTAGGCCACCTTCGCCAAGGTCTTTGGCGTCAGGAACACGCATTCCGGCACGTATTGGCGCCGCGTCTCGTACTTGCTGCACCGGCACGCCTCGCCGTCCAGCAACCGGCAAGCGACGCGGGTAAAGGCGACCTCGCCGGTGTCCTCAAACTCCAGCTTGTTCAGGCAGCATTTGCCGCAGCCGTCACACAGCGCCTCCCATTCGGGGGGCGTCATCTTGGCAAGTGGAACGGTTTCCCAGAACCTGGGGCGAAGTTTTGTCATGCGCGGAAGGTGCCCGGTTGGGTGGGGAAAGGGAAGGGGGTGAGGGTGCAGATCAAAGCGCGACGAGGATTTCCCGCGCAAGGTCGCAATCGGCGGCCATCTGGGTAATCAGGGCGGGCAGCCCGTCGAACTTCAGTTCCGGTCGCAGGAAATCGACCAGAGCCACCGACAAGTGCTGATCGTAAAGATCACCTTTGAAATCAAAGAGGAAGGTTTCAAGGTTTGGCGTATTCACCCCGAACATCGGCCGCACGCCAAGGCTTGCGGCGCCATGATAGCTGCCAGCCTGCGGGCCGGTCAGGATGTCGACCAGCACCGCATACACCCCAAAGCGCGGCAGATGCAGGCCGGCAAGGCTCATGTTTGCGGTGGGGTAGCCAAGCTCGCGGCCACGCTTTTCGCCGTGCAGCACCGCGCCCTCGATCCTGTGCCAGTGGCCCAGCATGTCGGCGGCGTCGCGCGGGCGGCCTTCGGTCAATGCCGAGCGGATCGCGGTGGACGAGATTTCGCGGCCTGCTTGCGCGATCAACGGCGCAATGGTGGTGCGAAAGCCAAGCGTCTCACCAAGCGCCGCCAGATCGGCGGCCTTGCCCTTGCGGCCCTTGCCGAAACAAAAATCCGACCCCACGACGACATGCGAAATTCCCAAGCCATCGGCCAGCACGTCGCGGACGAATTCCTCGGGGGTCAGGCCCGCAAGCGTGGCGTCGAACGGCAGTTGGAACAACCGCTGCACCCCCAGTTTGGCCAGCCGGTTGGCGCGGGCTTCCGCATTCATCAGCCGGAAGGGCGGGCTGTCGGGCGCAAAGTATTCGCGGGGATGCGGCTCGAAGGTAACGATGCCCAGTGGCGCCGACCCACGGGCCAGATCGATGACTGATCCGTGGCCCAGATGCAGGCCGTCGAAATTGCCCATCGCCACAGAAGCGCCCCTGACCTTTGGATCAAGCCCTTGCCACGTCTTGTAAAGCTGCATCCTGCCCCGGGGTTCGGGGCCTGGCCCCGTCAGTCGAACTTGCGGCTTGGCGCCAGAACCAGCGCCTCACCCTTGAGAACCACGGTTTTACCGACTGCGCAGTGGGTTTCAAGGGTGACCCGCCGTTTGGCGTGGTCAATTGCTGTCACGGTCACCTCGGCGCGCACGGTATCGCCGGGCCGGACGGGGGCCAGAAAGCGCAGGGACTGGCCAAGGTAGACGGTGCCGTGGCCCGGCAATTGTTCACCGATCACGGCTGAAATCAGGCCGGCGGTCAGCATTCCGTGGGCAATTCGGCCCTCAAAGATCGTGTCGCGGGCATAAGCGTCGTCCAGATGCACCGGATTATGGTCGGTGGACACCTCGGCGAACAGCTGGATATCGCGGTCGGTGACGGTTTTCGTCAAATGCCGGGTCATGCCGATTTCGATGTCTTCGATACAGATCGTGCCTCGGGGCATATTGTCCAGCATTTGGGCGAATCCTGCAAATCTTGGGCGACCTTAGCGCATGCCGCACCGCGGCGCAAATTCTTTGCGCAAGATGTGTGCGAATTGTTCGACCATTGAGCAATAATGTTACTGATGGGATCTATCGCAGGTACCCGACGGCAAAGGTCGCGGACAGTTGCTTGGCCTCCAGCCAGTCGTCAAGCAGGCCACCGTCAGGGTTCGCCGGATCGGCCCCGAACTGGTCGGCCGCCAGCCCGCCAGTGACGAACAGGGTATCCAACCCCTCGGCCATGCCGCCCTGCACATCCGTGGCAATTCCGTCGCCGATGCACAGGATCTGCGGATCGCCCCGGTCCGAGATGGCGGCAAGCCGACGGCGCGCGAGGTCATAGATTGGCGGATGCGGTTTGCCGAAATACAACGCTTCGCCGCCCATCGCCTGATACGCCTCGGCCAGCGCGCCGGCGCAATAGAGCCGCTTTTCACCAAGGTCGACGACGATGTCGGGGTTGGCGCAAAGCATCTTGAGGCCACGGGTCTTGGCCAACAGCAGTTGCGCGCGATAATCGGCAGGCGTTTCGGTCAGATCATTGACCAGACCGGTGCAGACGATGCCTTCCGCCTCAGTCAGCGAAACGCGGGTGACCGGGGGTCTTGTCGCGGCATAGGCGGCGAGATCATCGGCAAATTCGGTGAAAAACACCTCGTCCTTCGGCGCACCGATGTGAAACACCCGCTGCCCGACGGCGCCCGAAAGCATCCCCATCTGTGCCGCATCGCCGGAACTGACGACTGCATCCCACGCATCGCGTGGCACACCAAGCCCGTCAAGCTGGGTGATCACGCTGGCATTCGGGCGGGGCGCGTTGGTTAGCAGCACCACGACGCCCCCATCTGCCCGGTAGGCCTGCAACGCCGCAACTGCCGCCGGAAAGGCCGCCTTTCCGTTATGCAGGCAGCCCCAAAGATCGCAGAACACCGCGTCATAGCGGCCAGCGACTTCGGATAGGGCGGAGAGGATACGGGTCATGCGGGCACCTGACTGCAAGGGCGGTTGATGCCTTGCAATGCCACATGGGGCGGATGATCGCAAATGGCCAGCGGCTACTGCCGGGCCAGCCAGCCGGAAAACTCTGCCGCCACTTCTGCCTCGGCCTCGACCAGATAGGGGGCCGACGGATAGGTGCCCCCGTGCACATCCGCCGCGAAGGCCGTCATCGCCTGCACCCGCAACCCCTGCAGCCGGTCATATTCGGCGGCAAGGTTGGCATAGGCCTTGGCATGGCGCGGCACATGGCCCCGGTTCTGGCCAAGGATATCATCGCTGAACAGATACTGCGCATGGCCACCCGCGCCTGCCCCCATTGATATCAGGAAAAGCGAGGTCTTTGCCGCGATAGCCGCCGTGATCGCCGCAGGCACCACCTCGATCTCGGCGGCAAAGGCGCCGGCGTCTTCCAGTGCGACGCAGGCATCCCAGATCCATTTCGCCTGATCCAGCGTCTTGCCGACAGCGCGGAAGCCGCCGGTCCAGGTACGCTTCGACGGGATCAACCCGACATGGCCGCAGACCGGCACCGCATGATCGGCCAGCAGCCGCACCGTGGCCAGCGACCCCGAACAATAGACGCCATCCGCACCATGCTTGATCAGCGGCATCGCCCAGCGCAGAAAGTCATCCGGGCTACCGATCTCGTAGAAATTGTCGCCGGGAAAGATGAAGGCACCGGGGGCGACAGCGCGAAAACGCGGATCAAGCACCATCGCTGGCGGCACCGACAGCAGCTCCACCCCTGCAGCTTCGGCGGCGGCGGCCTCATCCAGCGTCTCGACCCGCAGCATGGCGTAAGGCTGGCCACGCCCCGCCCGCAGCGACGCAACGGTGTGGCGGATGGACGGGGCGAAGGCCATCATGCCACCCCCACAAAGACGCGCCCGCCGACCACCTTGACCGGATAGGTCCTGAGGTTGACGCAAACCGGGGCCCGCTTCGCCTCACCGGTCCGATAATCGAACTGGCCATTGTGCTTGGGGCATTCGATCAGATGACCCATCACCAGGCCATCACACAGATGCACCTCTTCATGCGTGCACCTGCCGGCGGTGGCGAAGAAATCCCCTTCCGGTGAATGGTAAATGGCAAAGGTCTGGCTGCCGTGATCAAAGCGGATCAGGTCTTCTTCCTCGATGTCATCGGTGGCGCAGGCGTCGATCCATTCGGTCATCACGTCCTCATTCGGCTGCGCCAAGGGCGCCAAGATGGAAATCTTCGCGGTAAGGCCGCGCGGTTGGCGGCAAGTCGCGCTTTAGGAAATAGTCCTGGTTCATCAGCTGGCGCTTGAACGCGGGCCACATCTCGGCATAGCCGGCGGCGATCGAAGGGGTCGGCACCGGCAGATCGGAATTGATCCGCGCGTGCAGCTCTGGCATGCGGTGATAGGGCACCATCGGGAACATGTGGTGTTCGACGTGGTAGTTCATGTTCCAGTAGATGAAGCGGCTCACCGGGTTCATCAGCACGGTGCGGCTGTTCAGGCGGTGGTCGGTCACGTTGTCGGCCAGCCCGCCGTGCTGCAAAAGGCCGGTCATCACGTGATGCCACGCGCCGTACATCCGTGGCAGGCCAATGACCATCAGGGGCAGGATCGATTGCATCCAGATGGCCAGCGCCAGCGTGGCCGCATAGATCGCGGTGTAGAGGATGGCCACACGCCGCACCTTGCCCCATTCGCTTTCGGGCACGAAAGTGCGTTCTTCAGCGTTCGGGCCGTACAGGGCGTTGTAGACCATGTTCGGGAAAAACCGGATCACGTCGATGATGCCGAAGAAGTTCAGGATCACCTTGGCCAGTTCCGGCGGGCGCATTACGGCGATCTCCGGGTCGCGGCCAACGATCACGGTGTCGGTGTGATGGCGGGCATGGCTCCACCGCCAGGTGGCGGAGTTGCGCATGATCATGAACGAAGCGATCTCGTAGACCACGGTATTCATCCAACCGGTGCGGAACGCGGTGCCGTGACCGCATTCGTGCCAGCGCGAATCCGACGCGCTGCCGTACAGGACCCCGTAGGCAAGCCAGAACGGCGCCGACCAAGGGCTGGGCCAAAGCGCGATGCCGAGGCCCGCGAAAAGGATCATCGCGCCGTAAAGAAGGATGGTGTCACGGATCGCCGGGCTATCGTCGCGCTGCATCAGCGCCTTCATGTCCTTGCGCGGCACATCGGTGTGATACCACTCCGCCGCCGCAAGCCCGGTTTCCACCGCGCGGCGCGCATCGGTTCCCAGAAGGCTATAGTCGCGTGTGGCCATGGTATCATCCCTGTCTTGCGGGCCAGTCGCGCGGCCCGTTGATTCGTCGATAGTCCGACTTGCCCGGGTTTACCAATAGCGGTGATTGCAACTTCCATCAAAACCCATCATCAATTCGACAGGAATGATCGTTTTTCGTCAGGGTTCAGCATGGCCAATCGACCTACCATCCACGATGTCGCCCGTGAGGCCGGAGTGTCCTCCGCGACCGTTGACCGCGTGCTGAACGCACGGGAAAAGGTGCGCGAGGATACCGCACGGCGCGTCTATGAGGCGGCGCGTCTGGTCGGGTACCACGCCGCCGCGCTGATCGGGCAACGGGTGCACATGGACCAGCCGCGCCTCCGGCTTGGGGTCGTGTTGCACAAGGAGCGCCAGGCCTTTTACCAAAGCTTCAAAGCCGAGATCGAGCGCGCGGTGGCCGAAGCCACCGGTCTGCGCGCGTCGGCGGTGATCGAGTTTGCTGCCTCCCAGACGCCATCTGACTTCACCAGTCTGATCGAGGGCATGGCGGGCCGCGTCGATGCCATTGCCGCAACAGCCGTGACCCACCCAGAGGTGACAGAGGCAGTGATCCGGTTGAATGGCAAGGGCATTCCGTGCTTTGCCCTGCTGAACGACTTTGCCCAGGGGGTGCGGCAGAACTATCTTGGCCTGAACAACATGAAGATCGGGCGGATCGCGGCCCATCTGATTGCTGAAACAACGCATCAGTCTGGAAAGATTGCTGTTTTTGTCGGCGGCTACCGCTGGCATGGCCACGAACTGCGCGAAACCGGCTTTCGCAGCTATTTCCACGAATATGCGCCGCAGTTCACCATTCTCGACACGCTGGTCAACCTTGAGACGCGGCAACTGACGTATGAAGCGACACTGGATCTGTTGGGCCGCCACCCCGATCTGCGCGGCATTTACTGCGCCGGGGGCGGCATGGAGGGCGCGATTGCGGCGCTCCGCGAGGTGCGCCAGCCCGGCGAAGTGGCCCTGGTGGTGAACGAGTTGACCCCGGAAAGCCGGTCGGCGCTGATCTCGCGCTATGTCAGTATGGCGATCGCGACGCCGTTGACCCGGCTCTGCAACGACCTCGTGACCCTTGCGGCAACTGCGGTGCAGAATGGCATCCTGCCGGTACAGGGCCAGCATTTCCTGCAACCAGATCTGTATTTGCCCGAATCTGTTTGATGTAAATCCATCATGGGCTGACTTGAAGTTCGTCAGATATGACGAAGAAACATCTGTGCTCGATTGACGCACACTGATCAGGCCGACATGGTCTGTGCCTGCACCACGACGGCGGGGAGGCCTGAGGGATGACGGCATTTGCGCTCAATCACATGACGGTTGCGCGGCTTGGTTACAGCGCATTGCTGGATCTGGCTGCTGATCTTGGGATGGTCGGGGTCGAGGTTCGCAACGATTTGCCGCAACCGCTGTTCGACGGGATGACGCCCGAGGCCGCCGGGGCGATGGCGCAGGCAAAGGGGCTGCGTCTTCTGGCTGTGGCCGAGGTGAAGCGGTTCAATGACTGGTCCGAAACGAAGGCCGCCGAAGCGTTGGCATTGATGCGCATCGCCAAGGCGGCGGGCGCGGAGGCGGTTTCACTGATCCCGCGCAACGACAATCTTGGCATGGGCAACGGCGAACGTCAGGCAGCGCTGCGCGTGGCGCTGAAGGCGCTGAAGCCGATGCTGGAAGATCACGGTCTGGTCGGCATGGTCGAACCGCTCGGCTTCGAGATCTGCGCCTTGCGCTACAAGTCAGAGGCGGTTGAGGCGATTGAGGCAATAGGCGGCACCGGTCGCTTCAAGCTGGTGCACGACACCTTTCATCACACGCTGGCCCATGGCGGACCGCTGTTCCCTGCCCATACCGGCATCATCCACATCTCGGGCGTGGTCGATCAAGCCGTGCCTCTGGGCCAGATGACCGACGCCCACCGCGTGCTGGTGGATCGGGACGACGTTCTTGGCAACGCCGGTCAGATCCGTGCGCTGCAGGCGGCGGGCTACACCGGCCCCATCTCCTTCGAGGCCTTTGCGACGTCGGTTCATGCGTTGTCCGATCCCGGCGCTGCACTAAGGGCGAGCATGGATCATCTTTCCATGGAAACCGCATGAGCGGTCAGCGGCCAACTGTTCAGTCGATTTGCAACCGGTTGCAAGAATCGCTTGACCGCACACAGGAACTTCTTCAGCCTGCCTTAGAGGGCTGATCGAGTCGCCCGGATCGTGCCATTCAGGTGCGGCGGGGGGAAATGAAGCAAACTAATCCTGCCGAACGGAATGGCAGGCTATCTCTGGGAGGAGTGAACCATGACTAAGACCCTACTCGCTGCTGGCGTCGTTGCACTGATGTCGACCACTGCCATGGCTGACGGCATCGGTGTGTCAATGGCGGCGTTTGACGACAACTTTCTGACGGTTCTTCGCAACGGCCTTCAGGCTCAGGCCGATGCCTCGGGCCTGTCGGTGCAGATTGAAGACGCGCAGAACGACGTCGCCAAGCAGCTGGACCAGATCAACAACTTCATCGCCTCGGGCGTCACGGCGATCATCGTCAACCCGGTTGACACCTCGGCCACGCAGGCGATGACCGATGCAGCCGCTGCGGCTGGTGTGCCGCTGGTCTATGTGAACCGCCAGCCGATCAACCTTGACACGCTGCCCGACAACCAGGCTTTCGTCGCCTCGAACGAGGTGGACAGCGGCACCCTGGAAACCATCGCGCTGTGCGACAACTGGGCGGCTGAAGGCAAGACCGAAGTCAACGTCTATGTCATGCAGGGTGAGCTGTCGAACCAGGCCGCAGTGCAGCGCACGCAAGATATCTATGACGTGATCGAGGCCGGCAAGTGCAAGGTCAAGGTCAACGTGATCGATCAGCAGACCGCAAACTGGAGCCGCGATCAAGCCACCTCGCTGATGACCAACTGGCTGTCTTCGGGTGCGGCATTTGATGGCGTCATCGCCAACAACGACGAAATGGCAATTGGCGCCATTCAGGCGATGAAGGCAGCGGGCATCGACATGGCGACTGTGCAGGTCGGTGGCGTCGACGCAACGCAAGATGCACTGGCGGCGATGCAGGCAGGTGATCTGGATGTGACCGTGTTCCAGAACGCAAAGGCGCAGGGTTCGGGCGCACTGGATGCAGCCGTCAAGCTGGCAGCCGGCGAAGCTGTCGATCAGGCGGTCTGGATTCCGTTTGAACTGGTGACCCCGGCCAACGTCGCGGATTATCTGGCCAAGAACTGATCCTTGCAGACATAGTCGAAAGGGCGGTGCACCAGCGCCGCCCTTTTACCCCTGCGCCTGTCCAATTTGGACAGCCCGGTACGACACCTTAATGGAAGGGGCGAAACATGGCCAAGACTTCTGAGGGAATTGGAGGGCTGTCCTACGACGCAAGAAAGCGCACCCGCCCACCCGAACTGAACGTGCTGGCCGCCCTGATTCTGATCATCGTGGCCTTCGAGCTGCTTGGCCAACTGTTCATCGGTGACAGCTTTTTGTTCAACACCCGCGACAACTTGGACACCCTTTTCAACGAGCAGCGGTTGCAGATCATCATCCTGCAGGTCGCCATCGTCGGCATCATTGCACTGGGGGTGACGCAGGTCATCATCACCGGGGGGATTGATCTGTCGTCCGGCTCGATTGTTGGCGTAACCGCGATGGTGGCGATGAGCTTTGCACAGGTGGCCGTGGTCAATGGCAACCCAAACCCCAAAGCGATCTTTGGGTCGGAATGGATGGACCTGCCGGTGATCGTGCCGATTCTGGTCGGCCTTTGCTGCGGGCTTTTCGCCGGTTTGGTGAATGGGGCGCTGATTGCCTATACCCGCATCCCGCCGTTCATCGCCACGCTTGGCATGATGGTATCGGCGCGCGGTTTTGCCAAATGGTGGTCGAAAGGCAACCCGATTTCCTTCCCCACCGAAAGCTATGCCACCATCGGCAAGGGGATGATGCCGGTGCTAATTTTCGTCTTTCTGGCGGTGCTGTTTCATCTGATCATGACCCAGACGAAATACGGCAAGCATTGCTATGCCATCGGCTCGAACGAGGCGGCGGCGCGGATGTCGGGGATCAATGTCACCGGTCACAAGGTGCTGGTCTATACGATTGCGGGCGCGCTGGCTGCACTTGCGGCCATCGTGCTGTCGTCAAAGAACCTGACTGCGCAGGCCGGCATGGGGGTGATGTACGAACTGGACGCCATCGCCATGGCGGTGATCGGCGGCGTCAGCCTGCAGGGCGGGCGCGGGTCGATCATCGGCACCTGCCTTGGCGCGCTGATCTTTGGCGTCATCATCTCGGGGTTCACGTTCCTCAAGCTTGACGCCTATTACCAGGAGATGGTGAAGGGCTTGATCATCGTCGGCGCCGTGGTGTTGGACCAGTGGCGCCAAACCAAGCGGGGGCGCGGATAATGACCGACATCATTCTGGAAACCCGCGGCCTGACCAAGCATTACGGTGGTGTGCATGCGCTGACACAGGCGAACTTTGCCCTGCGGCGCGGCGAGCATGTGGCGATCATGGGCGACAACGGCGCAGGCAAGTCTACCTTCGTGCGCCAGATCACCGGGGTCGAAAAGCCGACCGAAGGCCAGATCATCTTTGACGGGGTGGAGCACATGTTCCAAAGCCCGATCGAGGCGCGCGAAGCCGGGATCGAGACGGTGTTCCAGACGCTGGCGCTGGCCGACGATCTGGACGTGCCGTCAAACCTGTTTCTGGGTCGCGAACGGATCCGCTTCAACCTTGGCCCGTTCTCGATCCTCGACAAGAAGGGAATGCGCGAGGCCGCGATGGCGGCGCTGGTCAAGACCGGGGTCAAGATCCCGAACCTGATGAACACCATCCGCAACATGTCGGGCGGGCAGCGGCAATGCGTGGCCATCGCGCGCACCGCAGCGTTCAAATCCAAGCTGGTGATCATGGACGAACCCACCGCAGCGCTGGGCGTGCAGGAAACCGCGCAGGTCGAAAATATCATCCGCACGCTGAAAGAGGCGGGCGAGCCGTTGATCCTGATCAGCCACAACATGCGGCAAGTGTTCGATCTGACGGACCGGATCGTGGTGTTCCGGCGGGGCCGCATCGTGGCCAATCTGCGCAAGGAAGAAACGAGCGGTGAGGACGTGGTCGCCTACATCACCGGTGCCAAGACCGGGGCCGAGTACGAAGGCGCGGCCTGAGCACCGCTTGCCGCCCGTTTGCCACCAGCTTGCCGTGGCGCTATGAGCGGCGCATGTGTTTTGACTGGAACAACGCGGGCAGCGACCCGCAAGCAAGGAACGAGAAATGACGCTGAACTTTGCCATCCTCGGGGCCGGTCGTATCGGGCAGGTCCACGCCCGCGCCGTTGCCGGAACCCCCGGCGCGCGGCTGGTGGCCATCGCCGATCCGGTCGCTGCGGCGGCCGAAGTGGTCAAGGCCGCCTATGGCTGTGACATCCGCAGCATCGACGCAATCCTTGCCTCGAAGGACGTGGATGCCGTGGTGATCTGCACGCCTACCGACACCCATGCCGACCTGATCGAGCGGTTCGTCAAGGCCGGCAAAGCAGTGTTCTGCGAAAAGCCGGTTGATCTGTCGCTGGCGCGCGTCGCCGCCTGCCTGAAGGTGGTGAAGGCTGAAAAGGGCACGCTGATGGTTGGCTTCAACCGCCGCTTTGACCCGGATTTCATGGCGGTGAAGGCCGCGATCGATGCCGGCCAGATCGGCGCCGTTGAAATGGTGACGATCACCAGCCGCGACCCCGGCGCACCGCCACATGATTACATCACCCGTTCGGGCGGAATCTTCCGCGACATGACGATCCATGATTTCGACATGGCGCGCTGGCTTTTGGGCGAAGAGGTTGAAACCGTGCAAGCCGCCGCTTCGGTGCTGACCGACCCCAAGATTGGCGAGCTTGGCGATTATGACAGCGTCAACGTGATCCTGCGCACGGCCAGCGGACGGCAGGCGATCATCACCAACAGCCGTCGTGCCGCCTATGGCTATGACCAGCGGATCGAGGTGCTGGGTTCCAGTGGCATGGTCGCGGCGCAGAACCATGGCGAACACCGGATGACCTTTGCCGACAAGTCGGGCTTCCACGACGCGCCGCTGCTGAACTTCTTCATGACCCGCTACATCGCGGCCTATGCCAACGAGATCGCGGCCTTTGTTGGCGCGGTCCAGCACGGCACCGCCACGCCGACCACGGGCGAGGACGGGTTGATGGCGCTGGCTCTGGCAGAAGCGGCGCTGAAATCGGTGGCCGAGGGGCGCAGCGTGAAACTGTCCGAGGTCATGTGACGATCAGGCGGCGCGCGGGACCGACCCGCGCGCCAGCCTTGTTACAGCTTCAGTGCCGGGATGATCTGCTTTTTGCGGCTCATCAGGCCGGGGATCACCACCGTGTCGCCGGTTACCTGCACCCCGAACGACGCTTCGGCCATCTGCTTGACCAGATCGTTCGGCACCAGCAGCGTCGCTTCTTCGCGGATGATGTCGATGACGAACAGCAGCACCTGATCCGCGCCATCCTCTTTCGCCACGTCGACCATCGAGGCCATTAGACTGGCCTTGCGGTCAAGCACCACCTTCGGCGCGGTGGTCTCAAGCACCGATACGCGCAATTCCTTGCCCGCGACGTTGTATTCCTTGCTGTCCATCCGCAACAACGCCGCGTCCGAAAAGGCCGACACATCGGACTTCGCCTCAAACATCTTTGCGGCCAGATCCGCGATCACCACACCCACGTCGGCCGCCAGTTTTTCGGCCACGGCGCGGTCATGGTCAGTGGTGGTGGGCGAACGGAATGCCAGCGTGTCGGATACAATGCATGACAGCATCGCGCCCTTGATCTCGCGCGGAAGGCCTGCCACGTCGGTACCCATGATGTCGTGCATCACGGTGGCGGTGCAGGCCAGCGGCCGCATCACGATGTTGATTGGCGTCTTGGTCTTCAGCCCGCCCACCAGCATGTGATGGTCGATGATCGCCATGATGTTGGCGTCGTTGATGGACGGCGGCAGTTCAGCGGGGTTGTTGGTGTCGACAATCACCACGTCTTGCCCGGCGGCCACGTCGGCGATGATCTCGGGCTTTTCAAAGCCCCAGTGTTTCAGCACGAAGGTCGCTTCGGTGTTCGGCTCGCCCAGCAGACGCGGTTGGGCATCACCGCCGCGCCGGTTGGTCAAATACCAGGCCCAGACGATGGCGGACATCGTGGCATCTGTGTCGGGGGATTTGTGGCCGAAGACGAGAGTGGTCATGCGTGGAAACCTTCAGAATTGGATTTGTGGCGCGGTATAGGCGAGGCTGCGGCGATTGTCACGCGGGCAGGGCTGCGGTAACATGAGGGCCTCGCAAGTGGAGTGCCCTGACAATGGACCTGACCGTCTGAACCCCCAAGTGGGTATCAACCCACCGCGCCGCAACGGCTGCGGGACGATGGCAATCACCGCGAGGAGTGCCCTGACAATGGACCAGATGCAGTAAACCCTTCGGGGTGCAAGGTTGCCGTGCCGGAGTGCGCGGCCAGACAGTCCACTCAGACCAAGAGGCAAGACATGCCGAAATTTCCACCCACACCTGCCGAAGCGGGGCAGAAACCGTTGGCCAATGCCAAAGCAAAGCCGAAGGGCTTTGACCTGAGCAGCCTGAAACCGCCGAAAGCCCAGCAATTTGCGCGGCTGACGATGAAGAGGAACCTGCTTCCGGGCAAATCCGGGCAGCGCTAAGCGAAAAAGGCCGGGGCTTTTCGCAGCCCCGGCCACTGCGCGGGGTCGTGCCCGAAAATCAGCAGCCCGCCGTCCGCCGCAAGCCCAAACAAGCGCGCGGCAGAGGCCTGCGCCGCCACCGGATCAGCCGCATCGGCAAAGCCCTCGGCAGGTTCGGAGGCGCGGTTGATCGCGTCGATGGCAAGGATTACCGGGCCGGTTTCAGGCAAGGCGACCCGCACCGACAGGTGCCCCGGCGTATGTCCGGGGGTGGGAATCAGCGTCAGTCCGGCACACAGATCTGTATCATCATCAATCAGGTGATACACGGTTTCCGGCCAAACCATCGGCCGCGCCTTACCGAAATAGGACGGGCGCGGATCTGCGCGTTCGGTCCGGGTCATCAGCACTGGGCAACGAAACAGCGGCAGCGATCCGACGTGATCGATATGGCCGTGGCTAAGGACCACCAGGTCAATATCTTCAGGGCGCAGCCCCAGCAGCGCCAGTTGCCCCACTGCGGTCTGGCGGGCGGAAAAGTCGATCAGCCGCCCGAAACCCGGCAGGCCATCGCGCGCCGCAATGCCGGAATCGGTTGCATAGCTTGGGGGAAAGCCTGTGTCGATCAGCAGGTTAGCCCCCCGGTCGGTCTGCACCAGAAAGCCCGGAATGCCGATCACCCGTTCACCGCCGCGCACCTCGAACAGGCCCAAGTCCAGAACGTAAAGCCGCACCACGCGGTGGCCGCGAAAGAACGGGCCTGCGGTCATTTACAGCGGCAGCGGCTCGATCGTGAAGCCTTGCGCCTCCAGCAGGGCCAGCACTCCCTCTTGTCCCGGCAGATGCAATGCCCCGAAGGCGGCAAACACCGGGCCGGTCGCTGCGGCTTTTTCCAGCACTGGAATCCAGTTGCGGTTGCGGCTGGCCATCAGGGCCTCTTCCATACGTGCAAATTCCGCATCCACCTGCGCGCGGCTAAAGCCCGGCGTCTTGTGCGCAATGTCGCGCATAAGTTCCCACATCAGGCGGCTTTCACCGGCGAAATAGCTGTCAGCCAGGGTTATCGAGAAATCCTCGGATTTGTCTTCCACCGCCAGCGTGCTTTCGATCATCGCCATCTGGTCGGCATCGGTCATCAGGTCGAACACCTTGAACACGGTATCGAACGGCTCCAGCGCCTTGACCGGCACGCCCGCCGCTTCGGCAGTGTCGATCACCAGGCCATCCAGCCCCTTGGGGTTGCTCATCTGGGCCATCGCACAGGGCGGCACCGCAAGAAGGACATTCACGTACCAGGGCTGCAACTTTGCCGCCATGAAGCCGGGAATACCGCGCTGTGACAATGCACCAGACAGTTTTGACCACAGCTCCGGCGACATCTGCTGGATCAACGACGGCCCCTCGGTGATCATCATCAGCGAGGGGTCCTGCGCCATCAACGCCAACAGTGCCTTTTCTTCGTCAGGCCCGGCCTCGACCAGAACACTGGTCGCGGTTTCGATCACGGGGGCAACGGCCGCCAGAGTGGCGTTATGCCGTGGGTCGTCGAAATGGTAAGTGCCGACCAGCGTTATCACCTCGCTGCCGCGTGTTGCCCGCCAGAAGTTCCCTTTGGGAAATGGCACGGCATCTGCGGCGGTTTCCAAGGCTGCACGATCCGCCTCGGGCATCCGGTCGAACAGGTTTTCGCCAACACATTGGGCCGTAACGGGGGTGGCAAGCAGGACAAGAGCGGCAAGACAAGCGGCGATGCGGGACATGGGGCCTCGGATTCTGTTGCGCAGGGTTACCGTCGCATTCCAGCGCCGAAATACAAAGCGAAAAGGCGCGTTACGTGGGGTCGGGGTGTTGACTTTGGCGCTGCCCTTGCCTACCTCACGCTTCGTTAGCACTCGCACCCCGTGAGTGCTAAGATCACTCAACCTGGAAACTCAAGGGAGTATACCCAGATGGCTTTCACACCGCTGCATGACCGCGTATTGGTCCGCCGCATCCAAGGCGAAGACAAGACCAAGGGCGGTCTGATCATCCCCGACACCGCCAAGGAAAAGCCTGCCGAGGGCGAGATCGTTGCCGCCGGTCCGGGCGCACGCAAGGATTCGGGCGAGCTGATCGCCCCGTCGGTCAAGGCTGGCGATCGCATCCTGTTCGGCAAATGGTCGGGCACTGAAGTGACGCTCGACGGCGAAGAGCTGCTGATCATGAAAGAAAGCGACATTCTCGGCATCATCGCCTGAGAACCACCGTTTTCCATGGTGCGTGCATCCGCGCACCTTACCGAAATCCTTTGAACTGGAGTCTGTAACATGGCTGCGAAAGACGTCAAATTTGACACCGATGCCCGCGACCGCATGCTGCGCGGCGTCAACATCCTCGCCGATGCGGTGAAGGTGACCCTGGGCCCGAAAGGCCGCAACGTGGTGATCGACAAGAGCTTCGGCTCGCCGCGCATCACCAAGGACGGCGTGACCGTTGCCAAGGAAATCGAACTGGCTGACAAGTTCGAGAACATGGGCGCGCAAATGGTGAAGGAAGTCGCTTCCCGCACCAATGATGAGGCCGGCGACGGCACCACCACCGCGACCGTGCTGGCGCAAGCCATCATCAAGGAAGGCCTGAAGGCCGTGGCCGCGGGCATGAACCCGATGGACCTCAAGCGCGGCATCGACATGGCAGTGGTCAAGGTTGTGGCCGCGATCAAGGCAGCATCGCGTCCGGTCAAGGACACGGCTGAAGTGGCGCAAGTCGGCACCATCTCGGCCAACGGCGAGACGGAAATCGGTCGGCAAATCGCCGAAGCGATGCAGAAGGTCGGCAACGAGGGTGTCATCACCGTCGAAGAGAACAAGGGTCTTGAGACGGAAACCACCGTCGTTGAAGGCATGCAGTTCGACCGCGGCTACCTGTCGCCCTACTTCGTGACCAATGCCGACAAGATGGTTGCGGATCTGGAAGATTGCCTGATCCTGCTGCACGAGAAAAAGCTCTCGTCGCTGCAGCCGATGGTTCCGCAGCTGGAATCGGTGATCCAGTCGCAGCGCCCGCTGCTGATCATCTCGGAAGACGTCGAAGGCGAGGCACTGGCCACGCTGGTCGTGAACAAGCTGCGCGGCGGGTTGAAGATCGCTGCCGTCAAGGCGCCGGGCTTTGGTGATCGCCGCAAGGCGATGCTGCAGGACATCGCCATTCTGACCGGTGGTCAGGTGATCAGCGATGATCTGGGCATGAAGCTGGAATCGGTGACCATCGACATGCTTGGCAAAGCCAAGAAGATCTCGATCACCAAGGATAACACCACGATCATCGACGGCGCTGGCAACAAGGCCGAAATCGATGCACGCGTGGCGCAGATCCGTCAGCAGATCGAAGACACCACGTCGGACTACGACCGTGAAAAGCTGCAAGAGCGCGTGGCCAAACTGGCCGGCGGTGTTGCAGTGATCAAGGTCGGCGGCATGACCGAAGTCGAAGTCAAAGAGCGCAAGGACCGTGTCGATGACGCGCTGAACGCAACCCGCGCTGCCGTTCAAGAAGGCATCGTGGTTGGCGGCGGCGTGGCGCTGATCCAGGCGGGCAAGGTGCTTGAAGGCATGGTTGGCGCAAACGCCGACCAGACCAACGGCATCAACATCGTCCGCAAGGCGCTGGAAGCTCCGCTGCGTCAGATCGCCCAGAACGCGGGCGTCGACGGATCGGTTGTCGCAGGCAAAGTGCGCGAATCGAACGACAAGACCTTTGGCTTCAACGCGCAGACCGAAGAATATGGCGACATGTTCAAGTTCGGCGTGATTGACCCGGCCAAGGTCGTGCGCACCGCGCTGGAAGATGCAGCTTCGGTTGCATCCTTGCTGATCACCACCGAAGCCATGATCGCTGATCGTCCGGAGCCGAAGTCCGGCGGCGGCATGGGCGGCGGCGGCATGGGCGGCATGGGCGGCATGGACGGCATGATGTGATACTGCCCAAAAGGCAGATCGGGAAAAGGGCGCACTTCGGTGCGCCCTTTTTCTTTGCGCCAAGGCCGCAGCCCCGCTAGCTTTCGGGCATCACAGGGGAAGGGGTGGATGATGGCAACGGCAAACGCAGGCAAGCAGAACAGGCTGGTGATCTTTCTGATGGCGGTGGTCCTTGGGTTTGGGCTGTTCACCGCACTCGCGATACCTGCGGGCGAGTTCCCGTCATCAGGCTATGCGATCTTCAGCATGAGCCTTGATGCAGTGATGACGGTGATCCTTGCGGTGCTGCTGTTCGCCGAACGCGGGGCGGAAGCGTCGGGTGTGAAGACCGTTGCGATGCTGGTGGGCAGTGCAGGGGTGCTGGCGGGGGCGGCGCAGGTGCTGATCCGCTTTACCAGCGATCACGCCTGGTGGACTGGCCACTATCTGCCCCCGGTGTTCAACTGAAAGCCGTGAAGGGGGGCCGCGCAACCGGCCTCAAGGCTGGCTCTGCCACTGGCCCAGACAGCTTTCGCGTTGCGCGCCCGGATGATCACGCCCAGATCGACACCCTGTTGCGCCATGCCTTTCCGGGGCCGCAAGAGGCCGCCTTGATGCACCGGTTACGTGCAGAGGGACTGGTCGAGACTGAGGTGGTGATGGCGTTCGAGGATGCCATCGTGGCGCATCTGGCGCTGTCGTGGTTGGTGGAACCGGCTGGCTGGCTGGCCTTGGCACCGGTGTCGGTGGCGCCGGAATGGCAAGGCAGGGGTCTTGGCACCCGGTTGGTGGCAGGCGTGTTGCGGCTGGCGGCGATCAAGGGGCAGAGCGTGGTGGTGATCGGGCGAGCGTCGTTCTACCGGCGGGCGGGCTTTTCTCAGGATCGCGCCGCGCGGCTGCTGACCCCCTATCCACCGGCGGTGACCTTGTTGGCGCGGCCTGGCGAGGATGTGCCGGACGCGCGGGTGATCTATCCCGACGCCTTTGCGCAGCTCTGAGGCGGTGACTTTGCGGAGCGGCGTTCCGCCGCAAATCCTGTGTCTCGCCAGCGCGGCAGGGCCGCGATGGCTCGGGTCAAGATGAGTATTTTTGCAAAGAGCAAGCGCAGTTCCGGGGTGCGGCTGGCGGGATTGACGGGCGTGACGATGGTTGCGTTTGCCGGAAACTCGGTCTTGAACCGGATGGCGGTCGGGCAGGGGCTGATCGACCCGATGCTGTTTGTGGCACTGCGCTGCGGTGCGGGGGCGCTGGCGTTGGTGGGGCTGATGGCGCTGCAGGGTCGTCCTTGGGCCGGATGGGTGGGGCGCGGGTCTGGTGTTGCCGGTCTGACCGCGTATCTGGCAGGGTTTTCGCTGGCCTATGTGGCGCTGGACGCGGGGACGGGCGCGTTGATCCTGTTCGGCACGGTGCAGATCACCATGTTTGCCGGCGCGTTGATTGGCGGCGAGGCGGTGCCACCTCGGCGCTGGGCCGGCGCGGGGGTGGCCTTTGGCGGGCTTGTTGTCCTTCTGGCCCCGGCTGGTGTGGCACCAAGTGGCTTGCATGCGGTCTTGATGGCGGTGGCCGGGGTGGGCTGGGGGGTTTATTCGCTGGCCGGGCGCAAGCAGACGGATGCGCTGGCAGCGACAGCGGCAAACTTTGGGCTGGCGGCGCCCGGATTGGTTGGACTGGCGTTGCTCATGCCCGGCCATTGGAGCCTTGCGGGTGTTGCGCTGGCAGTCTTGTCGGGGGCGGTGACGTCGGGCCTGGGCTATGCGCTTTGGTACAGGGTGCTGCCAGAACTTGGTGCCGCACGGGCCGGCCTGGCGCAATTGACAGTGCCAATCATCGCGGCTGCTGCCGGAGTGTTGTTTCTGGGCGAAGCGGTGAGCCTGCGCTTTGGGCTGGCGGCTTTGCTGGTTTGCGCCGGAGTGCTGATCGGAACCCGTCAGAGCGGCTTTCCAAGGCGCTGAACCGTTTGCGTTTTCTGCCCTAACGTCACGGTTCCATGCGCGCCCGTAGGGGCAAACCCCTCGCGTTGCCAAAAGGCGCGGCCGCGCGGGTTTACGTCAAGCACGGCCAGATACATCGCGGCAGCGCCCTTGCTGCGGGCCACCTCTTCCAGATGTCGCAACAGGCGTTTCCCGGCCCCGGTCCCGCGCGCCGCCGCTGGCACGATCATCAGGCCAAGGTAACTGTCGCCCGGATTGGGAAAGCCGAACGACAGGTCTGCAAGCGCCAGAAGCCGCTCGCCTTCGAACAGCCCGGCACGGTAGCCATCGGCGGCAGACAGACCGGGCGGCGCGTCGCTGAAGAACTCGTCCACAAGGTATGGCAATGGCGGCTCTTCGCGCTCCATCCAGATGTAATCGGCGCTATCGCGCATCAGGTGCCAGATCGCCTCGCGGTCTTCGGCAAGGCAAAGGGCGCGGATCATGGCCGGTCAATCCCGGTAACAATCAGGCGCAGATCGCCCGATGGTTTGCGCCAGATCACCTCGTCGCCGATCTCGGCCCCAAGCAATGCGCGCGTCAGCGGCGATTGTGGCGCTATCCGGCCAGCCCCGGCATCAGCCTCATCTTCGCCGGTGATCTGATAGCGCGCAGTCTGGCCCGCCTCATCCTGCACCGTGACAGCCAGGCCAAAGGCCACCGATCGTAGCGCCTGTCGTGCGGGGTCGATGACGATGGCCGACCGCAACCGCGCCTCGAGATACCGGATGTCGCGCATCGCGGCGGCTTCGGGCTGTTTGTCCAGCCGTTCAGCCCGGGCGCGCAGCTTTTGCAGATCGGCCTGCCGCGCCGCAAGCCGGGATTGCAGCGTGGCCAACCCTTGCGGGGTCACATAGTTCGGATGCGGGCTGATCGGCAGGTCGGGCAGC
>NZ_JANMET010000194.1:0-8083 GCF_031377265.1 Tabrizicola sp.
ATCGACGATCAGCGGGATGTGGTCGGCATCGTCGTGGGCCTGCACTGCCGCGAGCACCTTTTGCATCACAAGGATCGTGGCCAATGGCCCCATTCCGCCGAGTATCCCGACACGAAGCATCATGCGGGCACCTGTGTGTCCATCGCGGCAATTGCATCCAGAATATGATCTGCCAGTGCCGCGCAGTCGTCCAGATCAAATGTCAGTGGCAACCGCAAGTCGAACAGACCCGCCAGAATTGCCTCGGTCCGTGGCAGGCTTTGAGCGGTGACATAGCGCCAACTGTGGTGGTTTGACGTGAGACCGGCAGGATGCACCGCGCCGAACCATTTCAGCTCGACCCCGACATCGGCCAACCGTTCGACCAACCCCGCCGCCTTCGCCGGTGCAATGCCCGGAAGGCAAAAGTGGAGGGATGAGCCGACATACTGTTCGGCCTTAGGGCGTTTGGCCATCCGGACGCTGGGATACGTTGCCAAACGATGCGCTACAAGATCGTGACGCTGGTTCCACACGGCGATGTTTTGCCCAATGTCACGCAGCTGCGGGCGCAGCAGGGCAGCGCGCAGATTGTCCAACCGCGCCGAGGTGTTGGGGGTTTTCAGACGGATAGTGTCATTATTTCCCGCATCCGGCCCCGCGCCATGCCGGTCATAAAGCATGTAGGAGCCTGAAAGCATCGTTGCCCTTGCCATGAAATCGGCGTCGTCCGAGTTCAGCAACCCGCCTTCGCCGGAATTCATGTGCTTGTAGGTCTGGGTGCTGAAGCACCCCGCCAATCCGAATGCGCCGGACGCCTTTCCATACCATCGCGCGCCCCTTGTATGGGCGCAATTCTCGATCACTGTCAGCCGCAGATCGTCAGCAAGCTGTGACAGCTGGTCCATGTCACACAGATGGCCGCGCATATGAGACAGCAGCAGATGGCGCGCGCCACTGCTGCGGGCTTTGGCTGCCAGATCATCAAGGTCGATCACCAGATCCGGTGTGATTTCCACCAGCACCGGCTTGCCACCAACTGCCGTAATAGATCCCGGCACCGGCGCAAGCGTAAAGCGGTTGGTCAGCACCTGATCGCCCGGTCTCACGCCCGAGGCACGCAGAGCAATCTGCATTGCCTGCCCACCAGATGCTACCGCCAGACAGAACTTAGCCCCCTGCCAATCGGCAAACTCGCGTTCCAGCAGCATTGCTTCACTGGGCTGGCCCGACAAGGTGTTGTACCTGTGCAACCGGCCCCAGCGCATGACCGCAACCGCCGCCGCGATACCGCTTTTCGGTATAGGCGTCTGTTGGGTGAAACTTCTTTCAAAGCGCGCCCGTGCCATTGGTCAGGCTACCACAAGCGCTTTGTTGCTTTCGGCGAAGGCGGCGTCATAGCCAAACAGTGCTGCTGACCCGCCGGTGTGCAGGAACACCACCCGTTCGCCCTTCTTGAATTTACCTTTGCGGCAATAATCAATCAGCCCAGCTGCGCCTTTGCCGGAATAGACCGGATCAAGCAGGATGCCTTCAAGTTGCGCAAACATCCGGATTGCCTCCAGTGTATCTTCGCGTGGGATGCCGTATCCGACGCCTACGTAGTTGCTGTCGGCCACCACATCTTCGCGCATCACAACATCGGGGCAACCCAGCTTTTCGGCCGTCTTCAGCGCCAAGGCGAAAACGTTCTGTTCTTGTTTCTCCCTTGGGGCACGCACGCCGATGCCAAGCAGCGGGATGCGAGCGTTGATTGCTTTCAGGCCGGTGATCAGGCCCGCCTGCGTCCCCGCCGACCCGGTCGCCGTGACCAGATGGTCGATCACGAGGCTGCGGTCATTGGCTTGACCAACCAGCTCGAAAGCGCAGTTTACATAGCCAAGCGCCCCCGTGGCATTCGATCCGCCGCCGGGAATGAGATAGACCTTGCGCCCCATGGCGCGCAGCCGTTCTGCCGCTTGTTCCATCTCGGCCTGCATGTCTTGGCCACCGGCGCGCTTTGACGTGGTTGCGCCATGCAGATGGTCCAGCAGCACGTTGCCGTTGCCATTATAGTTGGCGTCGTTCGAACCGGTGCGATCTTCCAGCAGGATGTGACAGGCCATGCCCAGTTTGGCCGCAAATGCCGCCGTCTGGCGCGCGTGGTTCGACTGGGTGGCGCCCTGGGTCATCACGGTGTCTGCGCCCATGGCCAGCGCTTCGGCCATCAGGAACTCCAGCTTCCGCGTCTTGTTACCGCCGGTCGACAAGCCGGTGCAATCGTCGCGCTTGATCCAGATTTCTGGCCCGCCCAGTTCCTTTGAAAGTCGGCTCATCTTCTCCAGAGGCGTGGGAAGATGCGCCAGATGAACGCGAGGGAAACGGGCGAGATGCATGGCAATTCCTTGACTAACTTGTATTCTTCGACAGTCACACAGAAAGTTTTGCCTATCAAATGCGAAATTCTTGAAGTACCATGCAAAGATTGCAAGTTATGGAGGTGCCATGCGGCTGGAATGGTTGGAAGACATTTTGGCCATCGGTGAGACCGGATCTTTCAGTGGTGCAGCTGCGCGACGCCGGCTGACCCAATCAGCCTTCTCTCGTCGTGTTCAACAGATCGAAGACTATGTCGGCGTGGAATTGTTCGACCGTAGCCACAAGCCGATCCGGCTGCAACCGACGACGCTGGCGCAAAGCGAACAGATTCTTGTGCTGTCCTCTGCGCTCAGACAATTGCTTGTCGATCTGCGCCGGGGCGAGCGGATGACCAGCAACAAGGTCGTGGTCGCCTGCCAGCATTCGCTGACCACGGTCCGCCTGCCTAAGATTCTGCAGCAGCTTTGCGCCCAGCGTGAAGGTCTTCATGTTCGGTTGCGCTCGGCCAATCTTGACGAATGCACCGGGCTATTATTGTCGCGCCAGGCCGATGTTGCAATTGTTTACCGGCTTCCTGACGAAGCGAGCGATTTCAACGCCGACTTTCTTGAAGTTATCACCATCGGCGCGGACCGGTTCATTCCCGTATTCAACACCCCGCTTTCCCAGTTGTCTGGCAGTGCTCGCCAGAGACCCGATATCCCCTACATTGCCTATCCGGCGGACGTGTTTTTCGGCAAAGTAATGGAACGAAAGATCCTGCCCTTTCTGGATGCGGGCGCACATCATGCGCAAAAGGTGGAAACCGCATTGACGCTGGCGGCGGTGGAAATGGCCGCAGCCGGGATCGGTGTTGCTTGGGTACCAGAGTCTCTGGCGCGCGCGCGTATCGCCGTCGGAGACCTGATCGATGTATCGTCAGAGTTGCCGGCGTGCGATCTGCAGGTCAGTGCGATGCGGCTGCAGGGAAGTCCCAGCATGGCGGGAACCGCGTTATGGTCGCAGCTTCTTGATCAGTAAGGCGGGCGCCGGGCAACTTGGTCAAAGGTAAAAAATCTGGCGAAGGCTTGAGTGTAGTTCGGCAGTTGTCGTTCGGCCTGCCCTGCAAAGCGCCGCCGCCGACCCTTCACAACAACGGTCGCGGATCAGCGTACCGTGGCGGTCGCCGCTTGATCGCAAGCCAGCTCCAGCCCCTCGGCGAAGATCACCTGTGCGGACTCGAAGCGCAGGGTGAACAGGCGTGCGAACGGCAGACGCTCTGCCCTGACAAAGTCTCCATCCATCAGACGTGATGCTGCAACTGCTGCGACTTCGGCGCCATAAAGCACCTTGGCACGCCAGTCGCGTATCATGATCTGCTGACCGGGCGCGACCAGAAGGTCAACCTCTGGCCGATCATACCCAAGCGACGACGCACAAATGCGAACCAGCGTAGCGTCTTTGTGCACTGACGATGAAATGGCGACCAGGCGCACCGCACCGGTACGGGTGACAATCCGGTCCCCCGGTTCAAGAAATTCCACCGGCAGCAGCCCGTCGAGGGTCTGGACATGCGTACCAGCCAGAACTCCCCGGGAGCTTTGTCCGCGGGCACCGGCGTCAACAATGACAACTCTGGTCTGACCATCCATCTGTGCCACTCAACCTTGTGCATTCATCTGCAGTTGTGATGGCCCGGATTTGTGACCCGCTTGGGATCGGCAGGCGTTGATTTTAGGGCAGATGTGGTGACATCGAGATGGCGTTGCGGCGAGATTGTGTCTGGGTGGAGCTGCGTAATTTCACCCCTCGCTCTGCCACCGCGTCTTTGCTAGAAGGTCATCGCTCTTGTTCGCCTATCGGGCGCAAGGTGATGCGGGTGTGGCGAAATTGGCAGACGCACCAGATTTAGGTTCTGGCGCCGCAAGGCGTGGGGGTTCAAGTCCCTCCACCCGCACCAAAATACCAGAAAAACGCTTCAATCTTAAATGGTTGCAGGGTTTTTTCTTTTTCGATCCCCCTTGCTGTCCCCCCTTCAGTCGCGCGTTGGTAGCTTGCGGACGTGCTGATGGACCAAGTTGCCGGTCGGCTTGTTCTTGCCCAACTCAGAGCAGTCGACAGACCCGGCCCATCCATTCGACCAGGATGCACGGTTGCGATGCTACGGAACCGTCGCAACCGGCTCTGTTGCACAAATCAGCTAACGGCCGGAACTTCCCTTTCCCCGGACAGACCTACCCCACGACCTTTGTGACGGGGATACCGAGCGCGTTGAAGCCGTTCAAGACGGCAACACGGACCTGGAACTCTGCGACCTGACGGTCGAAGTCCCGCGCCATGAGGCGTTGCCCTAGCAGTTTCACGCAATGCATCTTTGTCTCGACGCGGCTCCGGCGGTGGTAGCCGCTCCATCGTCGCCAGAGCGCGCGGCCGAGGTATTTCGACGCCCGCAGCGCTTCGTTGCGCGGCGAGCCATTGTCCGCCATTGGTCCGAGGACAATGGCGAGCGCACCTGCCGTGACGGTCTTCCAGGGTTTCGCATTCCTGCGGGGTGGAATGACGGCGGCAGCACCTCGTTCGGCCCCTCTCACGGTTTGCAAGCAAACCGTTGCCGGGCAACGGATGGCATCGTGACACTTGCGGGTATCATAAGCTCCATCGGCGGTGACGCTGGCGATCTCCTCGCCGGGAGGGATCTGGTCGAGCAACTCAGGCAACATGGGCGCATCCCCAACGTCGCTGCTGGTGACCTCGACCGCCCTGATCTCCGGCGTTTCCTCATCAATTCCGAGGTGGATCTTGCGCCATACACGGCGTTTGGTGCCGCCGTGCTTGCGGGCGTTCCACTCGCCTTCACCCTCCACCTTGATGCCAGTGCTGTCGATCAGCAGGTGCAGCGGACCCTGTCAGCCCCGATGCGGGATGTTCACCGCAAGGGTCTTCTGGCGGCGGCTGAGGGTGCTGAAGTCCGGCATCATCCAGTGCAAGCCAATCAGTTGCAGCAGGCTCTCGACGAACCCGGTCGTCTGTCGCAACGCCAGGCCGAAAGGACCTTCATCGTCAGGCAGGTCTGGACGGCGTTCGTCGGGAAAACAGTCCCCCGGACTGTTTTCTGATCCGCCTCACCACTGTAGACGGGCTGTCGACCACGCTGGCCGGTCGGCTTCGCCGCCCACGCCATGTCAGGATCGAACCAGATCGTCAGCGACCCCCGGCGCTTGAGCGCCTTGTTATACGCGGGCCAGTTCAGGGTCTTGTAGGTCGGTGTGTTCGGTCTGCTCGTCCACCACAGCTATCACGCTGGATTCACGAGATGAATCCGTCATCGGATTTGTGCAACAGAGCCCATCCCCGTGACGCGCACGATCGACAAGCTTTTTGCAAACCGTCTCGCCGTTTTGCTTGATGAGAATCGGAAGAAGTAGGGTAAGCCTCCGGCCTAGGCCGCAGTCAGGCGACTTGCACAGTTTGGTCGTATTCCTTCGGGCGAGGGCCGTCTGACGCAATCGGCTGAGTTCGGCTAAGACGCTGAACTGTAAAGAGCGAGTATCGTTGACTTTGAAGGCATCGTTGGGGATACTGCCATATCGCCCCGCCCCATTCGGTGTCGATCTGTCACGCCTTAGCAGGGTTCCTCGCATGGACGCAGCGACGACCATCATTGGGATAGACTGCAGTCCACGCGCGTCCAGTAACTCAGGGCGGATGCTCGGCGAGGTTCTTCGCTCGCTCGAGAGAGACCGGCGGGTGAAGGTCGTGGAACAGGTGCGTCTAGCTGATGAACGTATCGACTGTCTCGGGTGCGAGCAGTGTTATCAATCGTTCGGATACCACGGCGACGGGATCGATCGTGTTCTGTCACTTATGAAAGAGACGGACGTGATTGTGATGGCTTCTCCCACCTGCTTCGGAATGCCGCCGGCCCTGGGCGTCGTCTTGCTCAACAGATCGGATCCCCTGTGGCGCGACGGACAGCCGCTCAAAGGAAAACTCGGAGCGGTCATCGTCAACGGCGCCACCGATCCCGCGGACGACCCGAGTGTACGCCAATGCGCGGACAACATGATCAAGTTTTTCGAACAGCATGAGATGCCCTGCGTCCAGCCGGTCCATCTGGGGGGAACGCTCGCGTATCCCGAGCAACGGTTTCCGGACCCGCTCCCCGCCGGGACAACAGCCATTCTTGAGCAATTGGCTGACGAGATCCGGCAGTGGGTCGGGAGCAGGTGATACCGGCACATCTCTTGCCTCCTCGCATGGTGATGGTCTGCCTCCTGAAAAGTGGTCCTGGACCTGTCGCGGTTCCGTTCCGGCCAGGTTGGTGACAGCCTGGGCCAGACATACATCTTCAAGCTTCTGAGCATGACGACGGCCGCCGCGGCAGGATCATGACGCATGGCGGCCTCCGGCGATCTGGGCGCGCAGGCCGTCATAACGGGCGACATTCGCCTTGGGTTCGTGCTTCAGGATCAGGGCCTGCGGGGTGTCGAGGGTGGGGCCATCAATGGTCTTGCCATCAATCAGCCGGTGCAACAGATTCAGCACATGGGTCTTGGTCGGCACGCCGCCTTCCAGTGCCAGTTCGACGGCGGTCAACACGGCCTGTTCATCGTGATGCAGAACCGATGCCAGGATGTCGACCATCCATTAGCCGGCAGGCGATGCAAGCATCGCCGAGAGGCTCGCGATCACCACCCGGCTTGCGCAACATGTGATCCTGCAACTTCCTCAACCCCTTGGGCAATTCCGCGAACTTGGCACCATTGCGAAGCGCGCACGTTGCCCGGCAACGGTTTGCTGGCAAACCGTGAGAGGGGGGCTTGCGTTGAACGACAGCCAGATAGTGCCTCCAGTCGTAGATCGTGCGCGGTGGCACATCATGAGACCGCTGAATCAGCCGCGCGTGTTCGCAAAGGATCTGGCCTTCGGCGGCGACAACCAGACGCTCGGGCCAGACGCTCGGGCCAGACGCTCGGGCCAGACGCTCGGGCCAGACGCTCGGGATAGATCCTCAGGCTGACCGGGCGGTTCGCGAAAGACGCCGGACGCTGTAGCGATTGCGGTCAAAGCTGATCAGACAGGTCGGCGACACCCGCTTGCTCTTCTCGACAAAGCCGTCAAAAGCCTGCGGCAGCGGCATCAATGCGGCCTGCTCCTCGGCCCAGACCTCGGCAATCGTGCCGGGCAGAGCGCCGTGCGGGATCTCTCGCCACAATTCCATACAGCGCTGTTCCAGCCAGGCGTTCAGGGCTGCCAGATCGGGAAAGTTCGGCATCGGCAGCCAAAGACGCGGCCCGTTGCCCGGCAGCGCATGCCCGCATGCGCGAGAGGGGGGCATCCTGCACGTTCTTCTCAACCTGACCCTTCTCCCAACCCGAAGCCGGGTTGCAGAACTGGGGCTCGAACACATAGTGATTGGTCATGGCGAGGAACCGGACGTTGACCTGCCGCTCTTTACCCCGGCCGACACGGTCCACCGCCGTCTTCATGTTATCGTAAATGCCGCGGTCCGGAATACCGCCCAACACACGGAAGCCGTGCCAATGGGCGTCAAACATCGAAGCCATCGTGGCGCCATCGGTCCGAGCCCGATGGCTGAGGTCATGGGTTTGCAGCAGATAGGCCCAGACCAGAAAGGCCCGGCTGTGTGACAGCTTGATGTGAGCGACCTGCAACTTCGTCCGCTCGCCGCCGAGCAGGGCAAAATCCTCGCTCCAATCAAACTGAAACGCCTCCCCCGGGCGAAAAGCCAGGGGGACGAAGGTGC
>NZ_JANMET010000351.1:0-5998 GCF_031377265.1 Tabrizicola sp.
CAGGCGCTCTCGGCCATGAAACACCCCCGCTTTGCCCTGAACCCGCAGAGCGACGCCGCCGATGCCAAGCTGATCGTGCTGGATGAGGTCGTCCAGGGCAAACTTCAGAACCGTGCTCTTGCCCGATCCGGCATAGCCGAAGAGGCGGAACACCTGCTGCTGGTCGGTGCGGGTTTCGAACCAATCGCGAACTTCGGCGATGGCCGTGGCCTGAGCGTTCGAAGGGGTGAAGTCACTCATGATTATTCCCCCAGCACTTGCCCGCCCAAGCGCAGGGCGCATGCCATTTGCCCGCCGACATGCCACCCCGGCACACAACTGCTGTGGGGTCGGCTGCCATGCGCGGCAGCCATTGGCCAGCTTCGGACGCCCGCACCACCGCGACGGCGCGGTCCGACATGTCCTGTGCAAGGCGCGCATCGAACGGCACAAGTTCGGCGTGCAGCTCCATCGTGTCGCGGTTCAGCGCCGTGAACAGCGCGGGCTTCGGCAGATCAAGATAGGCCTGATAGAGCGCCAGTTGGGCGGCATAGACCGGGCGGGCAATGCTGACGCCCCGCTTGACCACGTCTTTCCAGCTTGATGCCCCAAGTGCCTTGTTTTCCCAGAGGGCGGGATAGTCCATGGCAACCGGGCCGGAGACAAGGCAGCCATCGATGTGGCCCTTGAACCGGCCGCCAAGTGCGGCGAACCCGAACTGCCGCCCATCGGCGCGTGATGTGCGCAGATCGAACCCAGCAATGCGCAGCCAGCCAGCGACGATGTCCTCGCCCCGGTGCCCCGCCTCGAAGATGCGCAGGGTTTTCGGGGCAAACTCCTGACCGTCGTCTTTTGGCACTGCGAGAAAGTCATACTGGATCTGGCGCAGGCAATCGCGACGATGGCGCGAAAGGTGGATTTCGAGATCTTCCAGCCGATGGACTGCCCTTTCTCGTCCAGCTTGCCACCCGCCACGGTGAAACTCTGCCAGAACTTGCGGCGGGCATGGGGGCCATCGACCACGGTGAATTCGCAATCGAGCATGCGCGCATCGCTGGATTGCGATGCCTTCAGAAGCCCCGCATCCGCTGGGGTCGCGCCGTTCACGCCGCCGGGGCGAATGGTCAGGCGCACTTTGGCAAAGGTGCCGTCGGGGATCAGTTCGCCGATGGGGGCCATCTGCGGCTGGGCGTCATTCAGATCGTAGCTCATGACATGTGTCCTTTCAGGATCAGGAGGAAAAGGCGGGATGGGTGTTGGTGCGGCCATCGATGCGGGCGAGCAGTGCGCCAAGGTCGGGCGGTTCGGTCATGTCCAGACGTCCGGAGCGGTCCTTGGCTGGAAGGCCCCATGGGTTGCCGGATTTGCAGACGAGGCGACGTTCGGTGGCGGTCTCGTCCAGGATCCAGCCACCTTCGGCGTCCCGCGCGAACAGTTGCATCGACACCACCTGGTCCACGATGCCGGGCAATTCCCGCCCGGCCTTGCTGCCTTCCATCTGCGGCTGCCAGGTGACCGTCCCGAAATCGTCGGTGACCTTTTCCAGCACGCCGACGAAGATGACGGTCTTGCCGCGTGCATGCTGCAGATGCTTCAGCGCCTGGATCTCAGCCATGTCCCTCTCCGATCTGTTCGTTGAGCTTGCGCACCATCACCGCCTCGATCTCTGGCAGCAGTTCGGCGGCGATCAGCAGGTCGATCCCGAGCGCCTGGGCCATCGCCAGCGCCGCGCCCATGTCCCAGCCCAGCACCGCGCCGGGGATCAAGCGCAGTTGCCCGCCAAGGCGGCCGACCAGATCCCAGACCTGCCAGCCATCTTCCGTCTTTGGCTGGTTCAGTCTTGCGGGGCAGTCTGGGCAACGCCCTGTGCAGGCCGCGCAGTAGCGGTCGCCCCCACCGAAGGACCATTCGGCAAGGGCGCGGAGACGTTTTTTTCTGCGTCCAGGATCAGACCCTTGGCGACGTATTGGGTCTGGAAGGCTTCGAAGACCGGCCAGATTTCCAGAAGGGCGTCGACGCCTTCGGGCGAAACAGGGACAGCTTCACCCGCGTCATCACCTACCCCCTCCCAATCCAGCACCGCGCGCCGGGCGACGGCCTTGGCCATGGCGAGCGCCAGTTCCTCCTGGGACGCCGTGTCTGGCAGGGCTTCGATGGCCGGATCGGCCCGGGCCGAAACCATCAGGGCGGTGGTCAGCGGCGCGACCCGCAAGCGCAGACCGGGCGCGAGGGTCAGCCAGGCAGGCGTGGCAGTCAGGTTCAGTCTGATCATGATCAATAGCTCAAAACGGTGTTGACGAGGACGGCGGTGCACATGCGGGCGGGGCTGGCGGCCTTGGCGGCCTGCCAGTCGAAGGTGGCCTGGATGCCCTGCGGGCCCGGGATTTCGATGCGTGGGCGTGGCAGATAGACGGCATGGGCAGTGAAGGTGAAGCTGGCGTTGGCGCCGAGGCTCCAGGCGAAGACCAGTTCGCAAGGCGTGCCGTCGATGGCCTGCGTGATCAGCGTGCTGTCGGCAAAGCGCACCTCCACCCGGCCGGTCAGCGCGGCCATGCCGGGGTCAGCCCCTTCGATGCGGCCGTCCGAGCGGATAGTCTCGATCCGGTCGAGGCCATTGGAATAGGTCACCTCGGCGGAGATGACGTTGCCGAGCGGCGAGCCGTTCCGCGTGATCACCCCGTTGAAATGCCCGAACCGCTGCAGCGCCAGCGAGGTGGGCGTGCCAGCGGCCGTGGCCGCCGCGACGCTTTCGCCTTGCGCCACCAGCCGTGCCGTAGCGGTCAGAAGCCCCGACCGCGCCATCTGCCACGACAGCTGGTCGCAGACGCAACCGGTGTACATGGCATAGCGCGGCACCTCGGGCATGGCCGTCTCAATGGCCATGCTTGGCAGCGTCCAGTTTCCAGACTGGAAGGTATGGGTCTTGGGCGTTGTGCCGGAGGTGACCGGCGCACCGAAGGCCGCCTTCAGCCACAGCCCAAGGTTCTCGACGTCGATCGGCACCACGACATCGCCGTCTGCAGTGACCGCGTCCTTGATCGGGGCCAGCGGATCGCGCCCCTGGCCCAGCAGTTCCGAGGCGATCAGAGGCTGTTCGGAGCCGAGCGTGGTGCTGGCGAAGGGCACCGTGCGATAGCCCGTGGCGGGCGCGGTGCCATAGACGGTTTCGAACGCAAGCGCCATCTGCGCCCGCGCCCCATGGGCTCGTGCCATCGTGTCCTCCTATCGTGATTGGGGTCAGCCGAGTGCGTCGGCCGTGGAATAGTGCAGGATTACGGGGATGACCGCCCCCTTCAGGCTGGCAGCACCCTCCACGGGCAGGTCAACCGGACGCGGCGCTTCCGCCTCGACCCAGTCGCAGAGGCCGCCCAGCGTGCGGTCGGCGGCAATCGCCGCGCCGACACTGGCGCAGAGCGTGTCGAAAGCGGCATCACGGGTGGCACCCTGCACGACGGCCTCGATCTCCGCTCTGTGCTGGTAGTGATAGCGCAGCGGCGAAAGCGTCACCTCGGGCTCCCCCGGTTCGCCGTCGCGCAGGATCAGGAGGCCTGCGGTTGGCACGCGCTCTGGCAGCACGTCGCCGCGCAGGGCGGTGGCGGGCAACGCCGAAAGCCGCGCGTGCAGCGCGGCGAGGATGGTTTCGCGGGGCGTGGACATTGCATTTGGGCCAAATTAGCCAATCTCGAGAGTCGGAGATGTTTATCTGAAAGAGAGGTCGCCTGATGCAACGCCCTGCTCTGCCAATTCGTAGTAGACTTCGATTGGCGCGCCAGTTCCGCGACCTTCCGCAGTAGCAGCGAGTTCGTACAGAACAGCATACTGCACCATGGCTTCTTTTTTTCCTAAGTCCACTCTATCGAAGTCAGGAAAGATCGAATCTTTAAGCATCCCAGCATCGAGTATTTCTCCAGTGGCCTCCATTCCATCAGGAAGGCCGTTCGAAAAGCAGTGTACAGTTGTGCTGGCCAGAATATCTGCAATCTGAACTGACGGGTGCGCGCGTGAGTCAACAAATTCCAGTGGCTTTTCGAACTCCCAACCAAGCTCGTGATGTCCGAACAGTGCCTTGGCGCGATCGATTGCAGCTTCGAGCCCGACTCCGGCCAGATCGGCGGCAATGGCACGAAGCGGCTTGCTGTCGTCGCAAAGCACAGAAAGTGGCTGCTTCATTTTCCCCCAATGGTTTAAATGGCTCCACAAACCAGAAGCCGAAAGGTCGAGTGTCCAGACACCTCTGTCAGACGTAAGCTGCTCAATTGTTGCATTATCTTTGGCGATGGTTTCTTTGTGACCCGTCGCGAAACGCCGGATGAGCTCAAACGGATGAGGCTGGGGGACTGTTTGCTCGCCAGAAAAGTCAAAGAGTATGGGTGCCTGTTTTATATCCTTACTTCGCATGTATGCTTGGAACTGCGCCAAGGCCTTTGCTGCCTCTGAGTTTTCATCTGAAAACCACAGGTAGCAAAACATTGCAATAAACCGGTGGAAATCCTTCTGATAGAAGATGCGTGGATTGTCTTGATAAACAGGTTCAAAAATATACTCAAACACCCAACCGCATAAGGCGAGTAGCTTGTCGTGAGCGTTGATGGCGAATTTGCCCTCGATCCCTTGGACAATGTGGGAGACAAGCCTTCTACCTTGATTGCTTCCCATGAGCTTGGATGCCTTCAATTCAGGCATCTGAACAGGGTACGCTTTTCGTGCCTCGGCGATCAGTGCCCAGGCATCTTCATCTGTTATTGATACCGACGCGAACGCGAAGTACCGCTGGTCTTTGGCCAACAAATCAGGGCCAGTGTGGCCCGCCTCGTCACATGCAAGTAGCAAAAGAGCACCGTATCCATAGGAATACTCTGAAACTATCGAGCATTGACCATTTCTGCAACGAGAACGCTGGCTACGTTCGCCGAGAGAACGCCTCCGCCCAGTTCGTCACGATCAGCCCCGGCACACCGTCCGCCGCCCGTTCGGCGTCCCGTGCCAAATCCAGCCGCTTCGGCAACTTGACCTGCGGCACCAGCAGGAAGATCGGCGCGGTGACGACGCCCCGGCCGGTTTTCGACTTTGACGCCACAGCACGGCCCTTTGTGTTCAGCCGTCCCTCGGCCACCAGCAGGCTTGGCCCCCTTCGGCGATAGACGAACCGAAGGCGCAACCCGGTGCGGCGTTCCCATTCGCCGGGCGTGATCCGGCCGCCGCGCGTCGATTTGCCCGCCGCTGGCGTGGGGATCGCGAGCCAAAACCCGTTCTTCGACCGGATCAGCGGGCCGGTATCATGCGCCCCGATGATCACCGGGGCATTCGACCAGACTAGCGCCGCCGCGTTCAGGCTTTCGCCAGATTTTGGGAAGCTGGCGGAGCGGATCGAGTTGGCCAAGCGTGTGCCCAGCCCCGCGCCGGTGATCTGGCCGCGCCAGGCGGATTTCAGGCCGGTCCCGGCCTCGTTCATCGCGGCGGCAACAGCGCGTTCCCCCGCTGCGACCTCGGCCGCCATCAGGGCGACGATGTCGGGATCGATGGTGAGTTTCAGTTTCACGCGGGCCTCAGATCCACGGTCCAGACCAGCCGTTCCCGATCACGGACGGGCTCGCCCTGAATGAGGAAGGCATCGCCGTCAATTTCCACCCTGTCTCCGGGGCGTGGGTTATGGAGCTGGTGGGCTCGACGAGGGCGACGTTCGAGCACTGCTTGCGGCCCTCGGAGGTTAGTGGTGCAACCTCTGTCTCCTGGGATCGCCTTCGGCTGTATTGAGCTTCTTGAAGTCGTCAAACGTAACCAGTTGACGCCTGGTGGAGTGCATTCCCTATCACTGGGCTCAGTAGCCTCATCTGCCATCTATCGAACATGCCTCGATCTGTCTTGGATCGAAGTGCAGCCTGATGGCCTTCTTGCCGTTACAATTCGGGGTGAACGCGCTTCTAGCGCTGCAGGTCCCCATGCAGGTCTCCGGAGCATCCTGATCGACTTTATCGAAATCGAGCGGCCCGCTTGGCTTCAGCTGATTCCTTACGGCCGC
>NZ_JANMET010000383.1:0-4767 GCF_031377265.1 Tabrizicola sp.
AGCGACCTGATGCGCGCCTTCCTTGCCGTGGCCGATACCGGCAGCGTGACGGCAGCGGCCGGCCGGGTCGGGCGCACGCAATCGGCGGTGTCGATGCAGATACGACGGCTGGAGGAAAACCTGGGCCAACCGCTTTTCACCCGCCTGCCGCGCGGCGTGGCGCTGACCCCGCGGGGCGAGCAACTGATGCCCTATGCCCGGCGCGTGACCAGCCTCTTGGACGAGGCCGCAGTCGCGCTGCGAGAAAAGCCGCTGACCGGGCAGGTGCGCATCGGCATTCCCGACGAATATGCAGGCTCGGTCCTGCCCCGCGCGCTGGCCGCCTTTTCCGAGCGCCATCTGGGCGTCGAGGTGACCGTGCGCTGCGATTTCACCGATTCGCAACTGGCTGCCCTGGTCGCCGAAAAGATCGACATGTTGGTGCTTTATGACCCCGACCACACCTCCGGAGACGAGGTTCTCGGGATCGACCCGGCAGTCTGGGTCACGTCCGTCACGCATGGCCAGCATCTGCAAATGCCGGTACCGGTCGCCGTTTACGTCGAGTCGGACTGGTGCCGCGAGTTCCCGCTCCGCTCGCTTGACCAGCAGAGCATCGCCTGGCGGATCGCCTTCGAATGCGACACCTCTGCCAGCCTGCGGATTGCCGCGCAGGCCGGCCTCGCGATCTCGCCGATCGCACGCAGCACGATCCCACCGGGGTGCCGGGAACTGACGGCCGAGGATGGTTTTCCCATTGTCGATTCTGCGCGGGTGGTATTGCGGCGGAACCCGCGTGGGTGCTCGCCTGCCGTTGAAGGTATGGCTGCGATGCTGCGCGAGGCTTTTCAGCCGCTCCGGCAGGAACGCTCTGATCGGGAGACTGAACGATGATCAGGGCCGGACTGCAAAGCCCGTTCGGGCCGATCACGCTGGTCGAAGAGGCTGGCGTGATCAGCCGCCTGGAGTGGTGCGCGACGCCGGGCGAAGGCAGCGCCCTTCTGACCGAAGCCCTTCGCCAGTTGCTGGCCTATTTCGACCGCAAGCTCACCGCGTTTGACCTGCCGTTCGACTATGGCACCGGCCTCAATGCCCAGGTCCGCCGCGCCATGGCCGCGATTCCGTTTGGTGAAACCCGAACCTACGGCGATATCGCCAAGGCGATCGGCGCCCCGGCGCAAGCCGTGGGGCAGGCGTGTGGCGCAAACCCGATTCCAATCCTGATCCCATGCCACCGGGTGCTTGGGCGCAGCACGCTTGGCGGCTTTTCCGCACCCGGCGGCGTGGAGACAAAGGTGGCCCTCTTGCGCCATGAGGGTGCCGCGGGCCTGCTGATCTAGGGAAAACCAGACTGGTTGTCTGCTTGCCGCGCCCGCATGGTGGCCGTCGTAAACACCATGATTGCAGGAACCAGATGGACCAGACAGCCTACACAACAGCCCGCCGCAGTTATCTGGGATCGATCGCCCTTGCGGCGGCCCTTGGTATGCTTGTGGCGCTGGTGGTGCCCGATCTTGCGACCAGCGTCGCCTTGCCATTGGCCTTCATTGCGGCACAGATCGCCGGCGCACGTTTCGCCAGCCTCGCCACCCGCCCGATGACCATGGCCGAGGCGTCACGCATTGCGGCCATGGCTGCGGCCATCCAGGTCGCGCTGTTCCTTGTGGGTCTGGTCTTTGCGCTGCTGACCGAAGACCAAGGCGTCGCCGCCATCCACGGCGGGACCATCGCACTGATCGGCATGGCGGCGGCAGTGATCGGGTTCCTCGTCACGCTGGCGGGTCTGCGTTTCGGTGCCTTTCTGGAACTGCGCCGCAAAAGCCGCAAGACCGGCAGCTGAACCGGCCGAAATCCCGGACTGATCCTATCGAAAGCGATGCGCTGGACCTATTCCCCCGCTTGTGCCCTTGCGCGCACAGGCTTAGCCAGTCTGTAACGGTTTCATGACGGGTGCCCTTTGACCCTAGGCGTGTTCTTTGCGGTGCTCGGCTCGGCCTTCCTGCATGCGTTGTGGAATGCGCTGATCAAGGTCGGCACCTCCAAGGTTGGCGGCATGGTCATCCTGTCGATCGTCGAGGTGCCGATCGGCCTTGCCGTGATTGCCGTTACCCCAGCCATCAACCCCGCCGCGATCCCTTGGGTACTTGCCGCCGGCTGCACGCATTTCGCTTACAAGTTCTTTCTGACCTACGCCTATGACCGGGGCGATCTGTCCCGCGTCTACCCGATTGCGCGGGGGGCAGCGCCGATGGTTGTGGCGCTGGTCGGGGCGGCGTTTCTGGCCGATGCGGTCAGCGGCATGCAATACGCTGGCATCGTCACGCTGGGTGCGGGCATCCTGCTGATGGCGCGCGGCGTGTTCAGCCGGGGCGAGGATCGCGCGCTGTTGCCCTTCGCCCTCGGCTCGGCCTGTGCCACCGCGACCTACACGATGATCGACGGCCTTGGCGCGCGTGTCTCGGGTGTGCCTGCGGCCTATGTCGCATGGGTGTTCGTGGCCGATGGCACGTTTTTCACCCTTGGCATGCTGGCCCTGCGCGGCTGGGACGTGATCCCGCGTGACGGGCGCGCCTGGCGGCTTGGCGCGTTCGCCTCCGCCGCCTCATACGGGGCTTACGCCGTGTCGATCTGGGCAATGACCATCGCGCCGATCGCCGTGGTGGCGGCGCTGCGCGAAACCTCGATCCTGTTTGCCGTGCTGATCGGCTGGCTGGCCTTTGGCGAAAAGATGACCGGGGAAAAAGCGCTCGCCTCGGCGATCATCGTGGCCGGCGTCATGCTGACGCGGCTTTAGACCATTCGCGTCATGCAAATGCCAAGATGCGGGGTGATTTTCGCCCGTTGAACCCGGATGAGACCAAGATGACACTTATTCTGCCGCGCTTTTCCGGGACATGTGACTGGGCGACGTTGGTCGATACGATGGACCGATACGGTGGACCGATACCTGCGCCGCGTCATCGACCGGATCCGAACCAACCCCGATCAGGCGGCGCGGATGACCGCCTTTACCGGCGGCATTTCGAAGGAGTTGGAGGCGCCGGACCGCGCGTTCACCGGCAACTGGAAACACAGGGCCTGCGTTTGTGACAGCGGTTCTCAGTTTGCCGGGTACGCGCTTTGTGCCGAAAGAAGCGTTCGAAGGTGCGGTGCAGTCTGAGGCACAGCGCTGTCGGGCTGCATCGCCCGACCTCCGGCTGTCAATCGCGCGCGACGTCGCCGAGGACTGTCGCAAGTGGTTTGCAGTTGCCGACAACGCGGCTTTTGCGCTGGCCGACGCAACCAAGGCTGAAATCGCCCGCGCGCAGCAGATGGCGCTGGCGTTTCGCCTGCCGCAATCTGTCGGCCTGCGTTGGACCAGAACGGGCCGGGCGTTCAGGATCAAGGCACTCACCTTGCGGGTGATGCCCGGAATTCTATGGCTGCCGTCGAAGTGGCGTATCCTTTGGCAATGCAGCGACTGGGCCGTCAGGGCAGCCCAAAGCTGACAAGCTTCGCCGATGGCCTGGCCAGGCGGACAGAGAGGTTGACCCAAGACCAGCTGTCAGCGCTGACTGCGGCCTCAGGGTTGTCGGCGGGGTAGCGGGGGGATTACCTGACGCGGCGGATGCCTTCGGGCACGATCTGCTGCGCGATCCCGGCAAAGACCAGATATAGCGACGTCAGGATCAGCCCCCATTCCGCAAAGCTGCCCTCGGCAAAGTCGGTCCAGGCCGCCCATCCGGCGCACACAATCCACAGCATGCAAACTGTCAGCGACACCGGATACCAGCGCGTCGTCCGCACCGGGTGGATGAATTTCAGGTTGGTGAACATGGTGATCGTCAGCAATACGACCACAGCCAGAATCACGCCTTGCGGCGGATGGGTGGCAAACAGCACCAGCACCACCATGTTCCAGCACGCCGGAAATCCGGCAAAGCTTTTGTCCTTGGTCTTCATCCGGGTGTCGGCGAAATAGATCACCGACCCGTAGACAATGAAGATGATCGCGATCCAGCCGGTCCAGCCCGGCAACAGGCCGGATTTGAACAGCGCATAGGCCGGAATGAACACATAGGTCAGATAGTCGACGATCAGGTCCATCAGCACACCATCATAGGTGGGCCAGTTCTTCTGCACGTCGTACCGGCGCGCCAGCGGGCCGTCGATGCCGTCCACGATCAGCGCGACCACCAGCCACAGGAACATCATGCTCCAGTTGCCTTCGACAGCCGCCAGCATCGCCAGCATCGAAAGCACGGCACCGGTCGCGGTCAGCAGATGGACGGATAGGGCTTTGATCCGGGCGTTCATCAGGTCTTGATGGCTGAATTCTTGCCGTCGTGCAACACGGGGAAACCGGCTTCAGGCCCTCGGATGCGCTTTTTCGTAGACTTCCATCAACCGCGCCGCATCAACGGCGGTGTAGGCTTGCGTCGTGGAAAGCGAGGCATGGCCCAGCAATTCCTGTATCGCGCGCAGATCGCCGCCCGCGCTCAGCAGGTGGGTGGCAAAGCTGTGGCGCATCGCATGCGGCGTTGCGGTGGCGGGCAGGCCCAGCCGCAGCCGGGCGCGTTCCATCGCCCCCTGGATCAGCCGTGGCCCCAATGCCCCGCCCCGCGCGCCGCGAAACAACGGCTCAGTGCGCGCCAGATCGAATGGGGCCAGTGCCACATAACCCGCCACCGCATCGCGCGCGACGGGCAGCACTGGCACCAGCCGGGTCTTGTCGCCCTTGCCCTTGATCCGCAGCACATCCGGCAGCGGATGATCCGCCCCGGTCAGCCCCAGCGCCTCGGATATCCG
>NZ_JANMET010000386.1:0-3197 GCF_031377265.1 Tabrizicola sp.
ACCGGCTCCTTGTCGCGGTCGGACCGGCTGGCCAAGTACAACCAGCTGATCCGCATCGAAGAACTGCTGGGCGAGACGGCGGAATACGCCGGGCAGAGTGTCCTGCGGGTCTGAGGATCGCGTGTTGATTTCGAGGCGATACGGGGGGCCCTGCGGGGCCCCTTTGCTTTTCCTGCTGACGTGGTTTGACCGGCACTGTGCGAGCGCGCCGCGCGCAAGTATTTCTGCAAAGAGCAATTCGGCGCGGGGGCAGTTTTCCCCGGCACCTCAGCCGCCTTTCATTTCCTGCAAGGTGTTGCCGCCATCGACCACGATCAACTGGCCGGTGATGTAGCTGGCCTCTTCAGCGGCAAGGAACAGTGCCGCATGGGCGATTTCGTCCGGGGTGCCGGGGCGACCAGCGGGGGTGCGTTTGCCCGCAGCAATTTCCTTGGCAGAGGAGGAGCCGGTGGCGATCCAGCCCGGACCGATGCAGTTGCAGGTGATGCCGTGCGGGCCGTTTTCCAGCGCCACGGCGCGGGCCATGCCGGTCAGCGCGGCCTTGGCGGTGCCATAGATCGCCGAGCCGTGAATCGCGACCATCGGCCCGGTGACCGACGACATTTGGATGATGCGGCCATAGCGGCGCGCGATCATGCCGGGCAACACGGCGCGGGTCAGGCGGAAAACCTGGGTGAGATTGATGTCGAGGCCGAAATCCCAGGCCGCGTCGGTGGCGTTGGCGAGGGTGGAGCGTTTCTGTTTGCGGCCGGTCTGTACCATGCCGGCGTTGTTGATCAGAATGTCGATCGGGCCAAGGGCGGCCTCAGCCTCAGTGACAAGGCGGGCGACGTCATCGGGTTTCGTGAGATCGGCGGTGGTGGCGAAGGTGCCGTTCGGACCGAGTTCACGCAGACGATCAAAGATGCGGTCGGTGGTCGAGGTGATCGCCACCCTTGCGCCTGCGGCGTGCAGGACGCGCGCGATGGCAAAGCCGATCCCGTCAGCGGCGCCGGTGCCGGTGATCAGGGCGGTGCGGTTCTGGACGCCGGGCATGGGCTTCTCCTGTTGCCAATGCGCGCAAGGTTAGGCGAAGTGGCAGCGGCACGGAATGGGGATTTGGCATGGACGAGGCGGCGCGGATCATTGCGGCCCTGCGGCTGGAACGGCACCCGGAGGGCGGCTGGTATCGCCAGACCTGGGCCGGGCCAGAGGTTGGAGGCCGCGCCTGCGGGACGGCGATCCTGTTCTTGCTGGCGGCGGGCGAGCGGAGCCATTGGCACCGGGTGGATGCCGACGAGATCTGGCTGTGGCATGGCGGCGCGCCGTTGGTGTTGCGAATGGGCGAGCAGGGTGCGGTGGCGCATCGGTTGGGGCCGGATGTTCTGGGCGGTGATCTGGTGCAGGCGGTGGTGCCAACCGGGTGGTGGCAGGCAGCGGAGACGACGGGGGAGTGGTCACTGGTCAGTTGTACTGTCAGCCCGGGGTTCCGGTTCGAGGGGTTCGAGCTGGCACCGATTGGGTGGGATTTGCCGATGGCATGAGGCTTGCGCCACGGATGGCCGAGGTGGCGAGCGAGGGCTTGCAGGATGGGATGGCGGGCGATTTGTCTGGATCAGAGCCTGATCTTTCGGGTTCTGGACGCCGGTGCTGATCCCAATCACAGTGGCCGATGACAGGCTGATCCTGGAGAACTGCAGACGATGACACCCTTTCCCCTTCGTCTCGCAGCGGCCCTTGTCTTGGCGCTTTTACCGGGGAGCCCGGCAAGGGCAGAGCCGCCGCCTGTGGTGGACCTGACCGAAACCGTCGATGGCAAACCCCTGACGGATTTTGCCATTCTGTGGTGGCAATGGGCCTTTTCGATGCCGAAGGACCAAAGCCCGGTGCGCGACGAGGTGGGTGCGCGGTGCCATGTCGGGCAGACCGGACCGGTCTGGTTTCTGGCCGGTGGCTTTGGCACATCCAACATCCACCGGCGCTGCGAGATTCCGGCAGGGCGGTACGTGTTCTTTCCGGTGATCAATACGATCGTGATCAACCGGCCCGATTTCAGTCAGCCCTGTGCCGACACGCGCGCCGATGTGGCACGAAACACCCTAACCTATGTCTATCTTCGCGTGTCGTTGGATGGCGAGGAGGTGGAGGATGTCAACCGCTTTCGTCTGGCACCGGATGCGTGCTTTGACCCGTTCGCCGCAGCCCCTGTAACGGCGCGCGTGCCGCGCGGTGGCACCGCTGCGACGGATGGCTTTTGGATCATGCTGCGCCCGCTGCCCGCTGGCGCGCACCGGTTGGAGTTTCGGGCGTTTTACACAAATCCGGATGAGGCTTTGGGCGATATGGTGCAGAACATCACTTATGATCTGACCATTCTGGCGGAGTGAGGCACCCTGCGCGGCTTTGGCCGCTTGGCTTTGGGTGCCTCCGGCGGGGATATTTGGAGAAGAGGAATGGCTTGGGTGGAGTGTGTGGCGGACGGGTCAGATCGCCTGACCGGCAGCCCAGCCGGAGGACCAGGCCCATTGAAAGTTGTAGCCGCCGAGCCAGCCAGTCACATCCACAACTTCGCCGATGAAATACAGGCCGGGAAACGATTTTGCGGCCATTGTGCGACCATCCAGCGCGTCGGTATCGACGCCGCCGAGGGTGACTTCGGCGGTGCGGTAGCCTTCGGAGCCGACCGGCACGAGGCGCCAATCGGTCACCAAGGCTGCCACCTGATCCAGTCGCGCAGAGGAAAGCTCGGCCAGCGGGGCGGTGGCACCGGACGCGTCTTCCAGATGCCGGGCCAGCCGTTCTGGCAGCATCCGGCCAAGTGCGGTGCGCAGCATTCCCCGGCCGTTGACGGCTTTGGCGGCGCGCAGGTCGGCACCGATGTCGCGGCCGGGGGCGAGGTTGAGCGATAGGGAGGCCCCTTCGCGCCAATAGCTGGAAATCTGCAGGATCGCCGGGCCAGACAGGCCGCGGTGGGTGAAGAGCACTGCTTCGTCAAAGCTTTGCTGCCCGGCGCTGACCCGCGCTTGTGCCGCGACACCGGCCAACGGCGTCATCCACGCAAGCTCCTGCTCCGCGAAAGTCAGCGGCACCAGAGCGGGCCGGGTGTCGGTCAGCGGCAGGCCAAAGCTTTCGGCGACGCGGTAGCCAAAGCCGGTGGCGCCCATCTTCGGGATCGACTTGCCGCCCGTGGCCACCACGACCGAAGCCGCCGTCTGCGC
>NZ_JANMET010000398.1:0-2914 GCF_031377265.1 Tabrizicola sp.
GCCACCACGCAGCCAAGCGCGTTGGTGATGCCGGGGCGGGCCGGGATCAGCACCTTTGGGATGGCAAGTTCACGCGCCAGCGCGACCGCATGCAACGGCCCTGCCCCACCAAACGCAAACAGCGCGAAATCACGTGGATCAGCGCCAAGTGAGATCGAGACCATGCGGATCGCCCCGGCCATATGGGTGTTGGCAATGCGGATGACAGCTTCGGCCGCGGCTTCGGTGGACAGGCCAAGAGGCGCTCCGATCTGCGCGGCAATGGCCTGGCGTGCGGCCTCGGCCGCCTGACCAAAGCGCACCGCCGGAAGCCGTCCGAGGATCAGGTTGGCGTCCGAAATGGTGACGCGCGTGCCACCCCGCCCGTAGCAGATTGGCCCCGGTGTGGACCCGGCACTTTCCGGGCCAACCCGCAACATCCCGCCTTCATCGACCCGCGCGATGGAGCCGCCGCCCGCCCCAACCGTACGCACGTCCACCATCGGCACATGGATCGGCATGGCGTATTCAACTTCGATTTCGTTTGAGACGGAGGCCACGCCGCCCCGGATCATCGCCACGTCGGTCGAGGTACCGCCCATGTCATAGGTCAGAAGGTTCGCCATTCCGGCGCGCCGCCCGGTGGCAAGGGCCGCCATGACGCCAGAGGCCGGGCCCGACATCACAGTCTTGACCGCCTCACGCGCCACGTCGCGCGCGGCGACCATCCCGCCGTTCCCGTTCATCACCAGCAGGTCGCGCGCATAGCCTTTGGCCGCCAACTCGTCGGCCAACCGGCCGATGTATCGTTCCAGCAGCGGCTGGACGGCTGCATTCACAGCGGCTGTGACCCCCCGCTCGTACTCTCGGCTTTCCGACAGCAGCGCGTGGCCCATGGTGATGTAGCGGTTGGGCCAGATCTCGGCTGCGATTTCCGCGGCACGGCGTTCGTGAGCCGGGTTGGCATAGGCATGCAGAAAATGGATCACAAGGCTTTCGCATCCCTGATCCTTTAGCTGGTGAATCGCTTGACGAAGCGCGTCTTCATCCAGCGGCGTCAGGACACGGCCCCTGGCGTCCATCCGCTCGGGCACCTCAAGGCGCAGATCGCGGGGGATAACCGGGGTGAAACTGCCGTGCATGCCGTAAGCATGCGGTCTGGTGCGGCGGCCAAGCTCTAGCACGTCGCGAAACCCCATGGTGGTGATGAGGCCGGTCTTGGCCAGGTTGCGTTCCAGCACGGCATTGGTCGTGGTGGTGGTGCCATGGACAATGAGGTCGATGTCCTGCAGATCAGCCCCGGCGGCATCAAACGCGGCCAGCACCCCGCCCGATTGGTTCGGCAGCGTGGTGGGCACCTTTGCCAGGCGCACGTCCCCGGTGGCAGGATCGAAAATCACCAGATCGGTGAAAGTTCCGCCCACATCGACGCCTGCAACCAGCCCTGTCATTCACACACCCACATAGGTCTTGAATACATCCGCATCGGCGCGCAGGCCGCCAACGGCAACCGTCTCTGCCGTCCGGCCACCTGCCATGAACGTCACCTTGTCAGCCAGTTTGAGCACCGCATCCACCCGCTGTTCAACCAGCACCACCGCCACTCCAAGCCGTTTCAACGTCAGCACAGCGTCCTGGATCAGCGTGATCATTGAGGGTTGCAAGCCCTCCGTCGGCTCGTCGAGCAGCAAAACCTTTGGGTCAAGACACAGCGCGCGTGCGATGGCAAGCATCTGCTGCTCACCGCCCGACAGGGTTGATGAGACCTGCGCCAGACGCTCGCGCAGGCGGGGGAACAGGGTCAAGATGCGGTCAAGCCGGGCCGGGTCATTGCCGGTCACCAGCCCGCCGACGGCAAGGTTTTCGGCAACCGTCAGCGGGCCGAACAGACAGCGGCCCTGCGGAACATAGGCGATACCGCGCCTTGGAACCTCATGCGCTGGCAGATCCTGCAGTGCTACGCCCTTCAGGGCAATCGTGCCTGAAGTGGTCGGTAAAAGGCCCATTATGCACTTCAATAGCGTGGACTTCCCCACCCCATTGCGGCCCATGATGCAGCTGACCTCGCCTGCTTCGGCGCGGAAAGTGACGCCGTTCAACACGGTAATCGGGCCATAGCCCGCGACGAGGTTGCCGATCTCAAGCGCCAAGATAAGCCTCCTGCACGGCCACATTTGCGCGGATTTCAGGCGGGGTACCGGTGGCGAGGACGCGACCAAAGTTCAGCACGGTGATGCGCGCGGCAAGATCCATCACCACGTCCATATTGTGTTCGATCAGCAGGACAGCCGTCTTCGGAGCAAGGCTTCGCACCAGCGACTTGAAGACCTCGATCTCGGACGCGGCAAGCCCCTGCGTCGGCTCGTCCAGAATAAGCAGGCGGGGGTGCAGCGCCAGCCCCATCGCAAACTCCAGAAGGCGCTGGTGACCGTAGCTCAGCGTCTGCGCCTCTTGCGTCGCGAGTGCGTCAATCCCGACACGGGCCAGCGCGGCATGGGTTTGCTTGCTCAGTTTTGCCGCACTGCGGGAACGGGTTGCAAGCGCCACGTTGTCGAACACCGACAGGCGCGGAAAGATCGATGTGATCTGAAATGTATAGCCAATTCCCAACCGAACGCGGCTATGCGCTAGCAGCCGCGTGATATCCAGACCGTCGAGCAGAATGGAACCCGATTGCGGGCTGCGCCGCCCCGAAAGCAGCGAGACGAAGGTGGTCTTGCCCGCGCCATTGGGGCCGATAAGGGCGTGTATCTCGCCCGGTTGCATCGTAAAGTCGACGCCATCCACCGCGCGGAGCCCGCCGAAATGCAGCGTCAGGTCGCGGGTCTCGATCAGGGCAGCCATCGGACCCACCTGTCACGGATCGTGCCCAGAATGCCCTTCGGCGCGAATAGAACCAGCACCACCAGCGCCGCGCCGACGACAAATAGATAGG
>NZ_JANMET010000079.1:0-10704 GCF_031377265.1 Tabrizicola sp.
CCGATGCCGCCGCGAAACTGGCTATAGGTGGCAAAGCCAAGCAGCCCCGCGTCCTCGGCCACAAAAGTCGCGTGGCCCAATGTGTCGCGATCAAAAATCATCGTCGCCACGTCTTGCACGGTCTTTTCAACCGCATTGAACGTGACGGCGGTGTCACGGATCCACGGGTTCCACAGGGTGGCAATTGCCGCCGCGTCTGCGGTGCTGGCGCGGCGGATCACGTCAGAACCCGCGCCCCGTGTGGGGTAGAAAACGTGGCGCGCATCGCCTTTCGCGGCCCCTGCACGATCACCACGCGCGGGTCAGCAATCCGCGTCGCCAGCGCATCGGCCAGCGCGTCGGCCCCAGGGTGCGCGATCTCCAGCCGGGTCAGCCGCACCCCGGCGTCGGGCAGGGCGCGGGCCGGGTGCAGTGCGCCTTCCCATGCGATCAGCGCAGGAAAGCCGCCGTCAAACGGCAGGCACCCATCGGCCGGAATGGCCATCTGCCAGCGATAGTCACCGCGCTGCAGCGCCACGGGTTCGCCCACGCCGGCCGGGCTAAGCGCCAGTTCCGCCTCGATATCTTCGCAGGCGGCAACCCAGTTGGTCAGGCGCGCCGGGCCGCTGAAACGGTCCATGTCAAACCAGCGGGGCCACAGCGGCGTGGGCGCATCCGGGTCCACGGCAATCACTTCAAGATACAGCTCCCCCAGGCCCAGCAGCCGGTTATGGGTGGCCATATGCGGGTGTTGCCCGCCGCCCGCCAGCGCCACGCCAAGCGCGGCCTCTACCGCCTCCACGCCTTCGGCAAGGGTGGCCGAGGTGACTGCAAGATGATCGAATGTCAGCATCAGGTGGCTTTCAGAACCGAGGTCTGCGCCTTCATCGCCACCGCCAGCGAGGTAAAGCGCGCCACCGCCACCTCGCCGAACAGGCCTTCGCCCGCAGTGGTCAGGGTCAGTTCCAGAACGCGCTTTTTCGGGTTCCAATGCAGCGCCCCGGCCTTGGCTGGGTTGCCCACCGAAAACATTGCGCCAAAGCGCATCGCCTTGCCCAAAACCTCGGCCTCCTGCACCTCGTCTTCGCTCAGCAGCCGGAACATCGGTTCCAGCCGCGATCCAGCGCGGCTGTTCTTGTAGCGGTGCAGCAGCGCCAACCCCAGAAACACCCGGCCCGGATGGTCAAGCCCGCCAAGGTTCGCCCGCGTGGCGTTGTCAAAACACGCCTCGGCCCGATAATCAGGGTGCGCGCGCCAGGTGGTGTCGTGCAGCAGGCAGGCGGTCTTGATCAGCCGCAGCCGGTCCTTGCTCACATCCGGGAACAGCGGTTCCAGAAACTCGAACAGCTTCTTGCCAAAGCCGGGGATGCGCGACTGGGTCATTTCCGTCATCCGCGCCGCCTCGATCAGCGGGTCGCGGGCGCGCAGTTTCTCGGGCATCTGTTCATACAACAGCCCCTCGCGGATGCCGTAGGCCGACACGTCGATTTCCGAAGGCTTCAGCACCCGGATCAACTCGCGCAGCACTTCGCAGGCCAGCGGCACCAGTTCCATCCGTTCAAGCGATGTCCCGGTGCGCCCCCGCAGCACCGCAAGATCGGCCACAGCCAGCCAGTCCAGCGTGTCGGTCAGGCCCTTTGGGGTCATCCGGTATTCGTGCAGCACGGTCAGCGGATAGTTGCGGCGTTCCATGTCCAGCCGCGCGATCACCCGCCACGACCCGCCCACCAGATAGATCCGCTCGCCCTCGGATTGCAGATCGCCCTGCACATCCTTCAGGACGCGGGCGATATGGGCCTGACGCTTTTTCGGATCATCGCCAAGCTGTTGCAGGCGGAACGGGCCCAGCGCGGTCGACACCCGTTTGCCAACCTTGCCATTGCCGATCCGCGCCAGTTCCATCGAATTGCCGCCGATGTCGCAGACAATGCCCTTGGCGTCGGGCCAGCCCAACAGCACCCCTTGGGCCGACAGCCGCGCCTCCTCATCCCCGTCGATCACCCACAGCTTCAGCCCGGTTTCGCGCAGCACTTCGGCCTGAAACTCCGGTCCATCCTCGGCCTCGCGCGTGGCGGCGGTGGCGACCACGGTCAGTGGGGCGATCTCCATCCCCTCGGCCAGCAGCGCAAAACGTTTCAACGCGGCCAACGCCCGGACCCGCCCCTGCGGGTTCAGCCGACCGGTTTCCGCCAGCCCTTTGCCAAGCCCGCACATGACCTTTTCGTTGTAGAAATAGGCGGGCGATCGGGCGGCACCGTCAAACACCACCATCCGAACCGAGTTTGACCCGACATCAACCACCCCAACCCGGCTGAGCGCGCGCGCCGAGGGGTCGTCGAACAGGGGTCGCCCGAACGGCCCCCAGTCCTCTTCGCCGCTGTCAGAGGGTCCTTGTCCATCATGTGGCATGGCGAATCCCCTCTGTGGCATCGGCGGCCAATTTGCCGCTCCGCGCGGGCGTGGTCAACGCATCACTCGGCAGCCGCAGCAGCATCGTCTTGCGGGATCGCCAACCGCGGCACGTCCTTGGCCCCTGCCGTGCCCCGGCCCGAAAGCGACGGGTTTTCCATGAAGAACCGATGGCAATTGAACAGCCGGCCATCCCTTGGCGCAAGATCGCGGGAATAGCTGCCATCCGGCGCCAGGATCCAGCTTTGCTCTTCATCGGCAAAGTTGGCGGCCATGATCTGCCCCATGATCTGGGTCTTCACCGTGATGTTCAACGCCTCGACCAGCGTTTCCACCCGGCGCGTCAGGTTGCGGCCCATCCAGTCGGCAGACGAAAAGAACACCCGCGCCTTCTTTGACGGCAGGCCCTGACCGTTGCCAAAGCACACGATGCGCGAATGTTCCAGAAACCGCCCGACGATGGATTTGACCCGGATATTCTCGCTCAACCCCTTGATCCCCGGCCGCACACCGCAGATGCCGCGCACGCAGAGGCTGATCTTCACCCCGGCCTGACTGGCCGCATAGAGCGCGTCGATCACATCCGGCTCGATCAACGAATTGACCTTGGCCCAGATCTCGCCGGGTCGTCCGGCGCGGGCATGATCCGCCTCGGCGGCGATCAGCTCCAGCAGGCGCGGTTTCAGCGTGATCGGGCTGATCGCAAGGTTTTCCAACCCCTCCGGCTGCACATAGCCCGACAGATAGTTGAACACCTTGGTCGCATCGCGCCCCAGCGCCGCGTCGCAGGTGAAGAACGACAGGTCGGTATAGATGCGCGCGGTGATCGGGTGATAATTGCCGGTGCCGTAATGCGTGTAGGTCACCAGATGGTCACCCTCGCGGCGCACGACGGTGCTGATCTTGGCATGGGTTTTGTAATGCACAAACCCGTACACCACATGCGCCCCGGCGCGTTCCAGCCGCCGACTTTGCCGGATGTTCGCAGCCTCGTCGAAGCGCGCCTTCAGTTCCACCAGCGCGGTCACCGATTTGCCCGCCTCCGCCGCCTCGCACAGCGCCGACACGACCGGGCTGTCCCACGACGTGCGGTACAGCGTCTGCTTGATCGCCAGCACATTCGGATCGCGCGCCGCCTGTTCCAGAAACCGGATCACCATGTCAAAGGTCTCGTAGGGGTGATGCAGCAGCATGTCCTTCTGGCGGATCGCGGCAAACATGTCGCCGTCGTGATCCTCTACCCGTTCGGGTACCCGCGGGCTGAACGGCGGCCACATCAGGTCCTTGCGCGCCGGCAGGATCAGCTCCTTCAGGTCGGCCACGCCCAACAGGCCCTTGACCTCCACCACCTCGTCCTCGGTGACAGTCAGCTCTTCCATGATCAGCACGCGCAGGGTTTCCGGCGCCCCTGCCGACAGTTTCAGCCGGATCACCTCGCCCCGGCGACGGCGTTTCAGCGCGGTCTCAAACTCGCGCACCAGATCTTCGGCCTCATCCTCGACCTCCAGATCGCTGTCGCGCAGCACCCGGAACATGCAGTGGCCCTGATCGGTATAGCCGGGGAACAGCATCCCCAGATGCAACAGCAACAGCTCTTCCAGCGGCAGGAACCGGTGTTCGCCAGGCTTGCCCGGCAGCGGCACGAACCGCGCAATCTGCTGCGGAATCGGCAGCAGCGCCTTCAGCGTGCGGTGATCGGTCAGTCGCTCCAGTTCCAGCGCCAGGGTAAACCCGGTGTTGGGAATGAACGGAAACGGATGCGCCGGATCAATCGCCAGCGGCGACAGCACCGGGAACACGTTGTTCAGGAAATGCGCCTCAAGATGCTTCAGATCGCGCGCGCTCAGCTTGGACCGGCTGGCGATGATGATGCCTTCGGCCTCCATCTCCTTGCGCAGGCGGTTAAAGGTTGTCTGCTGCGTTTGCATCAGGCGGCGCGCATCGGCGTTGATCAGGCCCAACTGTTCGGCCGGGCTGCGGCCATCTTCGGACAAGGTCGCATTGCCACTGCGCAGCAGTGCGCGCAGACCCGCCACGCGTACCGTGTAAAATTCGTCCAGATTGGTGGCCGAGATTGACAGGAACCGCAGCCGTTCAAGTAACGGCACCGCCGGGTTTGCCGCCTCTTCCAGCACCCGCCAATTGAAGGCCAGCCAGCTCAGTTCCCGGTTAAAGAAACGCCCCGGCCCCGCGGTCTCTGCAAAGGGCAGTTCCACAGGTGTGGGGAAGGGTGACTTGAGGAAATCCGCTTGGGTCATGGCCGGGTTATGCCGCGCTCTTCGTGAAGGTTGTGTGACAGTGTTTCACTGCGGACCCCCCCTGTCCAGCACCTCGGCTGCCAGTTGGCGGGTGATCGGTCGCCCCAACGCCAACGCGAGGGCATCCAGCGCACTCACCAGCGTCCGCGCGGCCCCGATCGACCTTGGCATCCGGCTGACCAGATAGGGAATAAGGTTGATCGGCACCGCAATCTGGCGGTCGGCGAACAGCTTTATCAACACCGCAGACAGCAGCGCATCGTCAGGGGCGTCCAGCCGCACGGTTGGTGCCGCCTGCATCCGGCTGGCAAGGTCGGCCAGCGTCAGGCCCCAGTCGCGCGGCGGGGTGGCGGCAGTCAGCAGCAGCGCGCCCTTGGCCACCACCAGATTGTGCAGATGAAACAACGCCTCTTCACTGCCATCAATCCGGTCGGCATCCTCAACCGCCACGGGGCGGTCAGCCAAAGGTGCAAGATCGACCTGCCCAAGGTCGGCGGCATTCAGCATCACTGCCCCGGCTTCGGCCGCCCAAATATGGGTCAGATGGGTTTTGCCGGTGCCTTCAGGCCCGATCAGGATCAGCTTGTGCCCCGGCCAGTCGCCCCAAGCGTCCAGCGTCCGCAGCGCCAGCGCGTTCGACGGCGAGACAAAGAAATCAGCGCGGGTCAGCGCCTCGGTACCGGCAAGATCAAAGGCCAGCTGGCGCGTCACGCGGCATCCTCGGGCGGCGCGCCCGATTTGCGGCGGTTAGGGCGGGCCAAAGGCGCGTCCTGGTCCCGGCCGGTTTCGCCTTTGTACAGCAGGCTGGACTGGTACTGCCCAACCCCGAACCTCGTCAGCACCCCGATGGATGCCGCCACCGGCACCGCGATCAGCATGCCGACAAAGCCGAACACCGACCCGAACGCCGACAGCGCGAACAACAGCCACACCGGATGCAGGCCCACCGATTTGCCCACCAGTTTCGGCGTCAGGACGTTGCCCTCGATGAACTGCCCGACCGCGAAAATGGCGGCGATAATCCCGATCGACACCCAGTCACCCCAGAACTGGAACAGCGCCAGCCCCACCGCAAGCGTGCCGCCGATGATCGATCCGACATAAGGAATGAAGGTGATCGCCCCGGCAATCGCGCCGACGATCAACCCGAACTGCAGCCCCGCCAGCATCAGCGCGATGGAATAGAAACTGCCCAGCAAAACGCAGACCGAAATCTGCCCGCGCACAAAACCGGCCAGCACCATGTTGATCTCGACCGCCAGCTTGCGGATCACCGGCGCGTGGTCCAAAGGCAGCATCGCGTCGACGCGGGCCACCATCATGTCCCAGTCCAGCAGCAGATAGAACGCCACCACCGGCACCACGACAATAAACACCACCGCCGAAATCACCCCCAGCGCCGAAGACAGCAGCCCGTTGGCCAGTTCCGCCCCCCGTGCCTGAATGGCCGTGGCGATATTGGCCAGCGTCTGACGCATGGTCGATGTGCTGTCGGTCAGTTCGGGAAAGCGTTCGACCAGAAACGCCTGCATCTTGCGGGCAATCTCGGGCGCGGAATTCACCAATGCGGTCAGCTGGTTGATCAGCGACGGGATCACCGCCAACACCAGCAGGATCACCAGCATCAGCGCCACCAGCGAGATCACCGTGGTCGCGGCCACCCGGCTCAGCCCCAGCCGCTCCAGCCGGTCTGCCACCGGGTCGAGAAAATAGGCGATCGCCCCGCCCACCAGAAACGGCAGCAGCACATTCCCCAGAAACCACAACAGCAAAAGAAATACGACTGCGGCAATGCCCCAGTATCGCGCCTGTGCACCAAGAGGCAGAGCCATGTCGAAACCCGTTCCGTTTTGCGACATATCGCCCCTGTTAGGCCCCCGCGCAAGGGGGCCGGTGACTTTCGCTGCGCGCCCGCCCCCGTGGCACCGGGGGGCGGGCTTGCATGGATTTAGTGGCAGGCGGGGCGCTTGCCCGGCAGCAGAACCTTGTCGATCACGTGGATCACCCCATTGTCCGCCACGATATCGGCGATGATCACAGTAGCCATCTCGCCGGTCCCGTCCGCGATGGTGACGCCCGACGCGCCTTTGGTGATGCACAACCGCTGCGAGGTCAGCAGCGGCTTGAACGTGGTCGATCCGTTCGGAATATCCCCGGCCATCAGGGTGCGGTCGTCAACATGATACAAAAGGATATCGGTCAACTGCCCCTTGTTCTCGGGCTTCAGCAGCGTCTCGACAGTGCCGGCCGGCAGGGCGGCAAACGCGTCGTTCACCGGCGCATAGACCGTGAAGGGGCCGGGGCCAGCCAGCGTCTCGGCCAGACCCGCCGCCGTCACAGCCGCCACCAGCGTGGTAAAACGTTCATCACCAGCGGCGATTTCCGTGATCGATTTCGCATGCGCAAACGAGGTCGACAAGGCCAGCGCGGCCAAAGCAATCTTAAGTTTCATGGTGCATTCCCTGTTGAACAACATGCGTCACTCACATGTCTTGCGGGTTACGCTGCGTCAGTGCGCCGCAGATGTGATGTTACAGCCGCCTGACAGCACGGTGATCCGGCGTGATGCCGCACTTGCAAAGCACACCGGCGCAAACCGGCCGTCAGCGCCTGCTTACCACCCCCCGCCTAAGCCCGGCGCGGATCGACCCGGTGGTCCCGCGCTGGCAGGTCTCGCTTGTCCGGGGCGCAGCCTTGGACGGACCGAAACCGACCTGAAAGGTATGCTAAATGAAATCCTCCCTCCTCCTTGCGATCACCCTGGTCAGCGCATCGCTTGCCGCACCGATGGCCTTTGCGATGCCCGCACTGGGCGACATTGTCGGCACCAACCCGACCGATGCCACCACTGCCCTCGAAACCGCCGGCTGCAAGGTGACCGAGTTCGAAGCCGAAGGCGGCAAGATCGAGGCCAAATGCACCGACACCGCCACCAACACCGCGATAGAGGTCTACATCGACCCGAAAACCGGCGCCGTCGTCGAAATCAAGTCGGGCGACTGACATGACCCGCACCCCCCGGACCAAAGCCACCCCGCCCGATCTGTGGGACCCGGTGGTCCGCATCAGCCACTGGGGCCTTGCCGTCATCGTGCTGGCCAATGCGGCCTTCACCGCAGGCGGCAGCGTGCTGCATGTCTGGCTTGGCTGGACCGGCATGGCGCTTTTGGGGCTCAGGCTGGTCTGGGGGGTGCTCGGCCCGGTGGAGGCGCGGTTTTCCGCGTTTCCCCCGAACCCCCGTGCGGCGGTGTCGCATCTGCGCGGCCTTGTGAGCGGGCGCGTGCGGCATTATTCCTCGCACAATCCGGCGGGCGCACTGATGGTCTATGCGTTCTGGGCGGCGCTGGTGGTGGTGATCGGCACTGGCCTTGTGATGACCGGCGGGCAAACGCCGATGCAGATCAGCGCCGACAAGGCCGCAGTTGCGGCGGGTGACTGGTCAGTGCTTGTCACTGATGAGAGCGCGGATGACAGCGGCGCCGAACCGCAAGACGATGGCATGGTAAAGCAGGTGCATGAAGTGGCGGCAAATCTGATCCTCATCCTCGCGGCCCTGCATGTGGCGGGTGTCGTGGTGGAATCCCGCGCGATGCGGCGCAACCTGGTAACCCCGATGCTGGCTGGACGTCGCGGCAGGCGCGGCAAGTGACGACACCCCGCCCAAAGCGCAGCGAGCGCACACGCCCCGCGGCCGTGGCGGGCTTTCTGGTGGTCCAGACGGTCGCGGCGGTGTTCTTCGTCGGCGACGCCATCGGCGATCTGATCTCAGACCCGCAGGCGGCGCATTCGATCTTTGAATCCATGGTCGTCCTTGCGCTGGTGCTGGGTGTGGTCTTTGGCGGCTGGGAATTGCGTCGGGCGCTGGAAAGGATGCGCACCCAAGAGGCCGCTCTCGCCGTCGCCTCTGGCGCGCTCTATGACGTTATTCAGGCCGAGTTCGCCGCCTGGGGCCTGACAGCGGCGGAACAGGACGTGGGCTTTCTGGCGCTCAAGGGCCTTGATGCGGCGGAAATCGCCGACATGCGCGGCTCGGCGCAAGGCACGGTGCGCGCACAACTGACCCGCGTCTACGCCAAGGCAGGCGTGTCCAACCGCGCCCAGTTCGCCGCGCTGTTTGTCGAGGATCTGCTGGGCGGGCGGCTGGTGCCGGAAGGGCAGGCGGCCGCAGGGTAGCATAAATTGTACCACCCGGTCAGGCTAGGCATCAACTCCTCCAGATGGTCCTGCGCCGACCTCAATCGTCGATCGGCCAGCCTGTCAGGCCCAAAGCCGTGAAACGCTTGGCATGGTAATGGCCCACTGCCATATCTGATCCGTCGAATGGCACCCAATGCTTGAAGGAGTTCGTGCTCAACTCAGCATCGTATTCAGCAATCTTTGTCAGATCTTTTCGGCGCTCTGCTGCCTCGCGGCTTCGGAACAGACTTGAAGCTGTCTTTCGCAGTTCGTCCATTGCATGGGAAAGTTGGGTGTCCCTGCTGCCAAAAATTGTCTCAGGGTTCTCTCCAAAGTAACTGATCGCAGTCAAATCGGACGCTATGACCGACAGTCCGTCGATCCCGCCCATAGTCGGACCATACTCGTTAAATCCGCCCGGCGTTGGCTTCGGGCGATTGAGTGTGCAGTGATCCAGGAACGTTCCACGAAGCTTGACGCCATGCCAGCGTGCGCAATTCAGCAGGCATCCCTGCATCTGCGAACCGGTCAGATTTGTATGCTCCAGACTTGCGCCCTCAAACCGAGAACGCACAAGAATAGCGCCGGAGAGGTCTCCCTTCGAAAGGTCAACTCCGTCAAAGTCAACGGATCTCAAATCCAGCCGATACCTTGCAATTGCCTCAAGCGCCTTTTGCGCGGCACTCCGCCGCTTGATGACATCCATGGCCTTTTGTATGTCAATTCTGGGCGCTTTTATCGTGAACGTGGGTTCGGTCAGCGTAAGGTGTTCGGCCTTCGCATTCTCTCGCACATAGGCGCACAGAATTTCCATGACCCGTACATCATCGCGCCCCTTGTCATGGGTTGTCTAGTCCTGCGCAATCCGTTCCAGTGACAGGATCGCGCCAATCCGAACTTCGATGTTCGGGGCGCTTTCTTCACTGAAAACCGGCTTCGACGTGTCTGGCTTTCCGTGCGCATCCTTTTCGAAAACCTTCGCTCCAGCGAGGTCGACGACGTGCTTCTTCACGACCTTCTCCGCCCCCAACATCTCCACCGCCTTGTTGATGCGGTCAGTGATGTGGCCTTCCTTCTGGTAGCGGACGGTCTGGTACTTCAGCCACGTCCCCCAGATCAGGAACGGCGCACCCAAAAGCGCTGCGACAAGCGCACCCAAGCCAAAGGTGGGCTGGCCCGGCACCGTGGTCGCAGTGTCGGGATGGATCGATTGCCAAAGGCCCAGATAGGCGGCCAACACTGTCAGGCCGAACATCCCGATCCAAACCAGGCCGAGAACCGTGACAAGGGTCACGCCGCCCAAAGAAAGCTGCTCCCAGATTGGGGCGTGGTAAGGCCTGCCCTGCAAGGCCAAGATCGCATAGATGCCGGCGCATGTGGCGATCAAGGCCATGACTGCGACCAATGACCAGAAGTCCTGAGGTGCAATTGAAAGGGTGGTCACGGTCACTCTCCTGCTATCTTTCTCGCAGCGTTGCGGGACGCTAACCCGATCAGTCGGGTTGGCGAAAGGGCCAAAGTAGGGGGATTTGGTTAACGCTTTCTGAATTCGCTCCGTTAACCCATTGAAATCATGTGGGTGACGGTCTTGTCCACGCGTGGACATCCCCTTGTCCACGCCAACGCCGCCCTTGCCTGCCAGCCCCGCCTCGCCTAAACCCGTCGCGACCCTTGATCCGAAAGGCCGCGACCCATGCGACTGACCCGCTACTTCCTCCCCGTCCTCAAGGAAAACCCCGCAGAGGCCCAGATCGTCTCGCACCGCTACATGCTGCGCGCCGGGATGATCAAGCAGCAGGCGGCAGGGATCTATTCCTGGCTGCCGCTTGGCCTGCGCGTCCTGCGCCGGATCGAGCAGATCGTGAACGAGGAACAGCAGCGC
>NZ_JANMET010000127.1:0-9278 GCF_031377265.1 Tabrizicola sp.
CTTTCCTGGAGTTTTGCAAATGTCGAATTCCCGAACCCGGCTAAGCCGGAGCGTGCTTGTCGGCGTGTTGATCGTGTCCAACGCCTATGGCGCGTCGGCGCTGACGGTCAAGCGGACCAACCAGCTGATCGATGGGGTCTATGCCCCGGTGCTGATCGTCAAACACAACGGCCAGACAACTGTCCACATGATCGGCAAGGATGGCCTGACCCGCAGCATCATGTTCAATCAGGGCCGCGCTTTGGCCTGGGCGCGACAGCTGTATGGCGCTGAGGCGACAACGGCGTCGAATGACGACGATGCCGGCTCTGATGACGATGATGGCGGCTACGGTGGCAGTTTTTGATCACACCACGCGCGCTGCTCGCCAATGAGGCGGGGGGCGGGCGTGGGCATGTGACCACGCTGCGCGCTGCGGCAAAGGCGCTGGGGCCCGATGTCCGGATCATCGCTGCATTGGCCCGGCAGCACTATGCTGACGAACTGGCAGATCTGTGCGAAAAGGTGGTGAAGGCGCCGCTGCTGGCGCGCCCGGTCGGCACTGTCGGCGAGATGGGGCTACCCGGCAGCGCCACCTGGGGCGATGTGCTGGCTGCCATCGGGCTGGCATCCGACCACAAGATCCGCCGGGGCCTGGCGTTCTGGCGCAAGCTGATCGTTGATGAAGACATATCGCTGCTGATTGCCGATTTCTCGCCGCTGGCGCTGCGGGCAGCGCTGGGCCTGCGGGACGAAGGCTGGGCCATTCGCATCATCAGCATCGGCACTGGCTATCTGGTACCACCGGCGCATATCGACAGATTCCCGTTGTTTCTCAATGACTACTCGACCGTCTTTCATTCGGAAGCAGCGACGCTTACACTTTTGAACGCGGTTGGCGCGGAGAGCGGGCTGGCACCACTGCCGCGCCTTGCGGCACTTTATGACGTGGATCTGTCGCTGGTCACCACGTTCGATTTCCTCGATCCCTATGGTGCCGACCGGGACCCGGAAGACCTGACCGGCTGCCATACTGCTGCGCCGCAAGCGCTGGCGGGTGAAGGGACTGAGGTTTTTGTCTATTTCTCGACCGATGAACTGACCGACGATGCGCTGGTCGTGGCGCTGGAAGGGCTGTCCCTGCCCCGGCGCGGTTATGTTCCCAGCGCCAGCCCCGAGGTGCGCGCCAGACTTGCGGCATCGGGCATGACCTTGCTGGACCACCCCGCCAGCGCCGATGAGATTGCCCGCCGGTCGCGGCTGATCGTGCATGCAGCGCCGCATGGGACCGTGTGCCTTGCAGCACTTTGCGGGCTGCCGCAGGTTGGGGTGCCACAGCATCTGGAACAGCTGTTCAACGCCCGCTGTGCCGAAGCGAAGGGCATCTTGCGCATCGGTCGGCGTGGCGATCCCGGTCTAGGGGCGAAGATTGCTGCGGCCTATGCTGACGTGGGGTTGCGTGATCGTGCGCTTGCAGTGGCAACCGAGCTGCGGCGCGATTATCCAGGCGATCCGCAAGCCGTTCTAGCCGCCCGGCTGGCCCGCCAAGTGCAGGCAGCACGCGACACGCTGGCCTGATCAGCGTTTCAGGAACGCTACCAGTGCCTGGGTGGAGCCGTCCTTGGCGCCAGCATCAGACTTGCCCTCCAGCACCGGCTGCAGCGCCAGCGCCAGTTCCTTGCCCAGTTCCACCCCCCATTGGTCATAGGAGTTGAGGCCGAGGATCACGCCTTCGACGAACACCCGATGTTCGTACAGCGCGATAATCTGGCCCAGCACGAACGGGGTCAGTTGGTCATAGGCCAGCACCGTTGACGGGCGGTTGCCGGGAAATACCCGGTGACGGGCCTGTCGTTCCAGTTCCGCCCCGGTCAACCCTTTGGCGGCCATGATGGCGCGGGCCTCATCAAGGCTGCGCCCGCGCATCAGCGCCTCGGCTTGCGCCAGACAATTGGCAACCAACAGCAGGTGCTGGTGCCCCAAGTCTGGCTCATGCCCTTGTTTTGCCACCAGAAACTCGCATGGGACGACGCGGGTGCCCTGATGGATCAGCTGATAGAAGGCGTGCTGGCCGTTGGTGCCGGGCTCACCCCAGACCACCGGGCCTGAATGGGTGGTTAGATCGCTGCCGTCGATGGCGACGCGTTTGCCGTTACTCTCCATCTCCAGCTGTTGCAGGTAGGCTGGCAGGCGGCTGAGGCGCTGGTCGTAGGGCAGCACCGCGCGCGTGGCATAGCCGCAGATCTGGTTGTGCCAGACGCCGACCAGCGCCAGCATCACCGGCATGTTCTGCGCGAAAGGCGCGGTCAGGAAGTGCTGGTCCATCGCCCGGCCACCGGCGAGGAACTGGTCAAAATCTGCCGGTCCGACGGCGATCATCAGTGCAAGGCCAATCGGCCCCCACATCGAATAGCGCCCGCCGACCCAATCCTCGAACCCGAATACCCGCGCAGGATCAATGCCGTAGGCGGCGGTCTTCGCACTTGCGGTGGACACTGCGGCAAACTGTGCGGCGGGATCGGCGACCTTGCTAGCCATCCAGCGTTTGGCGGTATCGGCGTTGGTCATCGTTTCGATGGTGGTAAATGTCTTGGAGGCGACGATGACCAGCGTCGTCTCGGGGTCGAGGTCCGCCAGCACATCATGGATATGCGCGCCGTCGACGTTGGACACGAAATGCACGCGCGGCCCGTCATGGAACGGCGCCAGCGCCAGCACCGCCATCGCGGGGCCAAGGTCGGACCCGCCGATGCCGATGTTGACGACATCGGTGATCCGCCCACCCTGCCCCTGATAGGCCCCCGATCTGACGTCGCCGGCAAAGGCCGCGCAGGCCGCCCGGATGCGGCGCACCTCTGGCAGCACATCCGCGCCGTCCACGGTAATGGTGGCTTCGCGCCCCGCCCGAAGTGCCACATGCAGTACCGCGCGGCCCTCGGTCACGTTGATCTTTTCGCCAGCAAACATTGCTGCGCGCTTGTCGGTCACACCCGACACTTCGGCCAGTGCGATCAGCGCGTCTCGGGTGGTGGCATCGATGTTGGTCTTGGAATAGTCCAGCAGCATGCCGTCGGTCCGCACCGCAAACCCGGCCGCGCGCGCGTCATCGAACAGGCTGAGGATCGAGCGTTCTGCAACCCGTGCCTGCGCTGCCCGCAGCGGTGCCCATTTGTCCATGATCTACTCCGCCCAATGCACGGTTGCGTTGTCCAATACCGCGCGCACGGGCGCGTCTTTCGGGCCGAGACCCGCCGCAATTTCCAGCGCCGCACGCTTTTCTGCGCCAGTGATCAGAATGTGGATGTTGAAAGCGGCCTGCAGAACCGGTGCGGTCAGGGTGATGCGCGGCTCGCCCGCCGCCTCGGCCCGAAGCGCCATCAGGATCGGGGCCTGCGGACTGAGCGCCTCGTCCAGTCGGTCGGCACCGGGAAAGAGGCTGGCGGTGTGCATATCCGCGCCCATCCCCAACAGCAGCACCGAGATTGGCAGATGCGGCCTGATGCCATCAGCCAGCGTGTCCAGCATCGCCTCCGGCGTGTCGGCGGGCGCATAGAGCGGTACCAGGCGTGCCTGCGCCGCGCGGCCCCGGATCAGGCGCTGACGCACAAGGCGGGTGTTCGAGCGATCCGAGCTTTCAGGCACCCAGCGTTCGTCGTTCAGCACGACCGCGACATTGGCCCAGTCCAGGTCTACCCCCGACAAGGTGTCGAATATCGGTCCCGGAGTGGTGCCGCCGGGCACGCAAAGCGTGGCCTTGCCATCCCGGCGCAGAAACTCTCCCAACTGGCCGGCGATCTTGTCGGCCAGCGACAGCATCATCATCTCGCGGTCGGGGTAAGTTTCGAAGATCATTCCTTGATCTCCCGCCAGCGGCGGCCATCGCGGTGCATCAGCATCAGCGCATCCTCTGGCCCGGACGAGCCGGGGTCATAGGATTGCGGCTTGTCACCGCGCCCTTCCCAGCCTTCGATGATCGGGTCGGTCCAGGCCCAGGCGGCCTCCACCTCGTCGCCGCGCATGAACAGGGTCTGATTGCCGCGGATCACGTCCATGATCAGCCGTTCAAAGGCATCGGGCACATCTTCGGCGGCCTCACCCAGCGCATCGGCAAAGGCCATGTCCAAGGGCACCTGCATCAGGCGCATGCCGCCGGGGCCTGGTTCCTTGATCATCACCATCAGGTTCATGCCTTCGTTCGGCTGCAGGCGGATGACCAGAACGTTTTCATGCCAGCCTGTCGCATCATCGAAAATCGCATGCGGCGGTTGTTTGAAGGTGATCGCGATCTCCGACGCCCGCGCACGCAACCGCTTGCCGGTGCGCAGATAGAACGGCACCCCCTGCCAGCGCCAGTTCGACACATGTACCTTGAGGGCGATGTAGCTTTCGGTCTTGGACGCGGGGTTCTCGCTATGCTCAAGATAGCCCTTCTCGCCGCCGCCCGCACCGTATTGGCCGCGCACGATGTTTTCGGGCGGCACCGGTTTCAGCGCGCGGATCACCTTCAGCTTTTCATCGCGCACCGCGTCGGGGTCGAAATGATAGGGCGGCTCCATCGCGATCAGGCACAACAGCTGCATCATATGGTTTTGCACCATATCGCGCATCGCGCCGGATTTGTCGTAATAGGCCCCACGCCCATTCACGCCGACGGTTTCGGCCACGGTGATCTGCACGTGGTCAACGTATTCGGCCTTCCACAACGGCTCGAACAGGATATTGGCAAAGCGCACCGCCATCAGGTTCTGCACGGTTTCCTTGCCGAGGTAATGGTCGATTCGGTAAATCTGTGCTTCGGTGAAATGCAGCGCCAGCACCGCGTTCAACGCGCGCGCCGAGGTCAGATCGCGACCGAACGGCTTTTCCACCACGATCCTGCTCCAGGCATCGGCAATGGCGTGGTCATGCAGGCGCGAGGCGATGTCGCCGAACAGGCTGGGTGCCACCGAGAAGTAGAACGCCCGGACCACATTTTCGCGCATCAGCGCCTTCAGGGCGGGCCAGCCCGCAGTACCGGTGGCGTCGATTGAAACATAGAAGATACGATCGACAAATCCGTTGATGGCAGTTTCGTCCTGCCGCGCCTTCGGCACGAATTCGGCAATCGCGGCGCGCACTTGCGCACGGTACGCCGCTTCGGTCAGGTCGGCGCGGGCCGCCCCGATGATGCGGCTGTCCGCAGGCATCTGGCCGCCAAGAAAGCGGCGATACAGGCCTGGCAGGATCTTGCGACGGGCCAGATCGCCAGTGCCGCCAAAGATGACCAAATCAAAGACATCCACCGGGATGACGCGCGAAACCATGATTGCCCTTTCGACCGCTTAAAGGCTCGGCGCGGACGCCGTTAGCGCTAACGCCGTCCTTCTACGCCTGACGCTCAGGGCTGTCTAGCACCGCGAGCCATGAGGATGAAAGTGCATTGGGGGCGGCATCCGGGACTTGGGCAGGCTTACGCTTCCAGTTCGGCGTCCCAATACAGATAGTCCATCCAGCTTTCATGCAGATGATTTGGTGGAAAGCGCCGCCCATGCACCTGCATTTCTTCGGCTGACGGCGCGCGCGGCATCCGGTTCAGGCTCATCCCCGCCTGGCGCAAACTGCGCGATCCTTTGCGCAGGTTGCACGGGCTGCAGGCGGCCACCACGTTTTCCCAACTGGTGATCCCGCCTTTGGACCGTGGCACCACATGATCAAAGGTCAGATCGCCCTTGGCGCTGCAATACTGACAGCAGAACTGATCGCGCAGAAAAAGATTGAAGCGCGTGAATGCCACGCGCTTCTGGGGTTTCACATAATCCTTCAGCACGACGACCGAGGGTATCCTGAACACCTGCCTCTGGCTGTGAACCACCTGATCGTATTCGGCAACGATCTGCACCCGGTCCAGCACAGCGGCCTTGATCGCCTCTTGCCAGGGCCACAGCGACAGCGGGTAATAGGACAACGGGCGATAGTCCGCATTCAGCACCAGCGCGGGAAAATGCTTCAGCGCCGCAGGGTCGCGTACAAACTGGGTTCTGAAATCGCCGTCCATTCGCCTGGACACTCCACCCTTGATCCTGTTGTCGGTTCGGTAACGAGGTGCCGCAAGCCTCTCCGACACAGGAACTATATCTGGCGCAATTGCCTATGCAACCCCCAAGAACCTGATTGGTTATCGGGTTATCCACAAGCGCTATCTGCCCGACAAAGGTGACGCCGCCATGACATTTGCTTGATTAAAGGCGCTGCGAGGCCACCGCTGGTGAATGGCCGTGTGGCGAAAACAGAGCCGCGCGATGCCGTCGTGCCTCGGTCAAAGCCTGATCGCGCTGAAAGGCGAACCAGTCGATGAAACCGTCTTGCAGGGCCACCGAATGAAGCGTTCGGGCAACCAGACTGCGCAGCCCCGGCAAACGGCTCCGTACTTTATGGCGGGAGTCTGGCACCAGATCGGACAGGCGGCCCAGATCGTGTTCTGACGGGAAATCGTAGGTGAAGGGTTTCAGAACACCTTTCGGCGTGATCAACAGCGGGTTGACCACATCCGACAGCCGTTGATCAGGCCCGCCGTTCAGCGCCAGCGACCAGGCATCCCGATCTGCGGAAAGGGCCTCTGCGGGGGCCAGATCGGTGTGGACCAGAACCTCGCCGTCATAGGCAAGCGCCAGGGTCTGCCCCAGCATCCACAGACGCGCCTCTTCTTCCGCGCTCAGCGCAAGATCGGTGGCATCCGAGCGAGCGCGCCCCGCCATGACCAGCGGGCGCAACTGGACCGCACGCACGCCGAGCGTTGCACAAAGCTCGATGAAGTCGGGCACATCCTGCAGCGACTGGTTGGACACGGTAAAGGCAGCGGCGGCAGGTTTTCCGATCTCGCGCAGATAGTCCAACGCCTTGATCGCCACATCCCAGGCCCGCGCGTTGCCACGGATCCGGTTGTGCAGGCCCTCCATGCCATCAAAACTGACAGCGATGGCGTCAAGGCTTTCGATCAGCGAACGATGGCGCTGGGTGATGCGGAAGCCATTGGTGATCACGCCGACGCGGTAGCCCAGAACCTTTGCCGCACCGACCAGCCGCTGCAGATCGGGGTATAGCAGCGGTTCGCCGCCCGACAGGCTAAGGACTTCGTAGCCCTCAAGGCGCAAGAGCGACAGCGCCTCTATCAGGGGTTCAACTGGCAGGATCGACGCCTTCAGAGGCGACGAGGTGGAATAGCAATGGCTGCAAGCAAGGTTGCAGCGGTCAAGCGGGTGCAGATGGACCGTGCGGTCGGGCAAGAAGCCCGACCGCGACAGCCCGCACCCCGAAGGATGCGCTGTCATCATCGCCCCCCGAGACCTTGGAGTTCGGGCACATGCATTTCCACCTGCATCCGCCACAGATCGTCGACGAGGATGCCATTGGGGAACAGCTTGATTGCGCGCAGGATGTTGTCCTTCACATAGGCATCGACCGAAAACGGCCGGTCGCTGAAGTAGTCGATGCAGATGCCGTAGGGGCAGAAATCGAAGGCGGCGATCTTCAATCCGTCCCGGATCATCCGCTTTGACACCGCCGCGATGACATCATCCTTGATGTCACGATGCGCGAGGCGTTTGGCGAGGGCTTTTTGTAGGTCTTTGACCGAAGTGGCCTTGATGGCATTAAGTTCCATGGAAATCTCCAGAAGTAAAAGTATTATGAAAATGGAAGTCACCGGTAATTTCCGGCCCCTGCAGCTTGGCACTTTGCTATTCGTCATGCAGGTCTGGATTGGCATACCTGCCGTTCCAAATGGAAAAGGCCCCGGTTGGACCCGGGGCCTTTCCTGATTCTGCTGCTTTGGTCAGGCGGCAGACACGGCCCGCCCCGTCAGAACCTTTACCAGGTTGGCCCGGTAGGCGGGCGTGCCATGCAGATCACTGATCATGTTGCTGCCATCCACCGTCAGCCCGGCAATCGCCGCAGCCGAGAAGTTGGCCGACAGCGCCGTCTCCGCCTCGGTCCAGCGAAACACGCCGTTGTTCGATGCGCCAGTGACGGCGACGCGAACCCCATCGGCGTATTTGGCGACGAACACGCCGGTCAGGGCAAAGCGGCTGGCCGGTTGGTTGAACTTCACATAAGCCGCCTTTTCCGGGATCGGGAAGATCACCGAGGTGATGATCTCGCCCTCTGCAAGCGCGGTGGCGAACATGCCCTGAAAATAGTCCGCCGCCGCGATCTTGCGGGTGTTGGTGACGATGGTGGCACCAGACGCCAGCGCCGCCGCCGGATAACACGCTGCAGGATCGTTGTTGGCCAGCGACCCGCCGGCGGTACCGCGATTGCGCACCGCAGGGTCGCCGATCCCGCCGGCAAGCTTTGCCAGCGCGGGATAGCTTGCTGAGGCCTCCTTCGCCACATCGGCATGAATGGTGGCCGCGCCGACATGCAGCCCGCCATCACCCATGCAGACGCCATTCATTTCGGCAATCCCGGTCAGGCTGACCAGAATTGACGGATCGGCCAACCGCTGCTTCATCGTGGCAATCAGCGTCTGGCCGCCCGAAAGGGGCTGCGCACCGTCGGCCTTCAATGCCTTGACCGCATCGGCGATGGAGGCCGGTTTGACAAATTCAAAATTATGCATTGTCCGTCCTCCCTTAACCGTTGATCGCCGACCACACCCGTGAGGGCGAGACCGGCATGTCGATATGCGTCACGTGTTTGTGGCCGCCGCGCTGCAGCGCGTCGATCACCGCGTTGACCACCGCGGGGGGCGAGCCTATCGCCCCCGCCTCGCCACAGCCCTTTACGCCCAAAGGGTTATGAGTGCAGGGCGTGGAACAGGAATGATCGACGTTGTAGAACGGCACATCGTCGGCGCGTGGCATCGCGTAATCCATGTAGGATCCGGTCAGAAGCTGGCCGTTTTCATCGTAGAAGGTGTTTTCCAGCAGCGCCTGACCGATGCCTTGGCCGACGCCGCCATGCACCTGCCCCTCGACGATCATCGGGTTCATCACATTGCCGAAGTCGTCGGCACAGGTGAAGGACGCGATTTCGACCCGCCCGGTGCCTTCGTCAACCTCGACCTCGCAGATGTAGGCGCCCGCCGGGTAGGTGAAGTTGGCGGGGTCGTAGAAGGCCGTCTCCTCCAGCCCCGGTTCCAGCGTCTCTAGCGGGTAGTTGTGCGGCACATAGGCCGAAAAGGCGATCTCGCCGAAGGTCTTGGCCTTGTCCGTGCCTGCCACGCTGAATTTGCCGTCCGCAAAGGTGATGTCACCCTCTGCCGCTTCCAGCATATGAGCGGCGATCTTCTTGCCCTTGGCGATGATCTTGTCCACCGCCCT
>NZ_JANMET010000131.1:0-6623 GCF_031377265.1 Tabrizicola sp.
GCCCCTGATCAAGGTTGCAGGCCAACAGATCCACCGGCAACAGCCCGCGCCATTTCAACTCGTGCAGGATGGCCAGCAGCGTATAGCTGTCCTTGCCCCCCGACAGGCAGACCAGCCAGCGCGCGCCGGGCTGCACCATGCCATAGGTCTCCACCGCCTCGCGCACCTGCTGGACCAGCCGTTTGCGCAGCTTGGCGAACTCCGGTGTCGTCGGCGCGCCATGGAACAGGGGATGAATGTCGTCACAGTCGTCCAGCATCATCGTCTCCTCGGGTTCGCTGCCCTTATGCCAGAGGTGCGGACAGTGGCAAACCCTTTGGGATCGGTCGCGATAATGCTATGCTGGGGTATTGAATGATTTTTTTGGGAGATGACTATGGACTACGTATTTTGCGCAAGGAATACCTCGGGCGGTCAGTTTGGCGACAACGCTGGCCCCACCAAATATCTTGAAGTCCCGGAAACCGCTGCGATCCACACCCCTGCCATGGCAATCGCCAAATCGACCTGGTTCGCAAAAGTCGCCGCCAGCGCCGAAGTCCGCCGCACCGAGGCAGGCGCCCCGATCGGCGACGTGCTGATCTACATTCACGGCTTCAACACCAATCTGCGGACCGTCCTGCACCGCCACAGACTGCTGCGCAAAGGGTTGGAGGCGTTGGACTATAAGGGCGCGGTGGTCAGCTTTGACTGGCCATCCGCCGATGTGGCGGTCAACTACCTCGAGGACCGCACCGATGCCAAACTCACCGCGATCCGGCTGGTTACCGACGGTATCGGGCCGTTCACCGCCTTCTTGCGGCAGGATTGCGAAATCTCGGTCCACGTGCTGGCCCATTCGATGGGTGCGTTCGTGCTGCGCGAGGCGCTGGATGACGCGGATGACCGCAAGGCGCTGGTCACCACCGGCTGGTCGCTGTCGCAGGTGATGATCTGCTCGGGCGATGTCTCGGCCGATTCCATGGGGTCAACGGCGGTCAGCGCATCGCTTTACCGCCACTGCATCCGGCTGACGAACTATTCCAACCCCTATGACGCGGTGCTCAGCATCTCCAACGCCAAGCGCGTCGGCGTCTCGCCCCGGGTGGGTCGCATCGGCCTGCCCGCCTCGGCCCCCTCAAAGTCTGTAAACGTCAACGTCGGCATCTACTACGACGAACACCGCGAGGATTTTGCCGGCATCACCAACGCCGACCACTCCTTCTACTTCTCTTCGCCGCAGGTTCTGAAGGATATCCACCTGACCATTCAGGGCGAGATCGACCGTGCCTCGATACCCACCCGGCTTGAACGGGACGGCAAACTGTACCTGCGCCCCTGATCGCGGTTGGCGCACATCCGAACCACCTTTTCCCGCGTATACTTGGGAAAGGAGATTTCGATGCGCGTCCCTGCCCTCGCCGCCCTTGCCTTGATGGCCGCCTGCACCGGCAAGCCATCCTTCAACGATGCGGCCCTCAGTGACCGCAAACTGAACCTGGAGGAGTTCTTTGACGGCACGCTTACCGCCAAGGGCCAGTTTCAGGACGTCTTTGGCACCGTTCGCCGCCGGTTTGACGTAACCATCAAAGGTGATTGGGATGGCAAGCGCCTGCGCCTTGTCGAGGATTTCGCTTACGAGGACGGCTCCGCCGAGCAACGCATCTGGACGCTGGTGAAAACCGGCGACGACACTTGGCGCGGCACGGCACCAGGGGTGATCGGCGTTGCAGAGGGCGTCGAGGGCGGTGATCGCTTCAACTGGCGCTACACCATCGACCTGCCAGTCCCCGCGGCTGATGGAAGCGCCAAGACCGTCCGGGTAAGCTTTGACGATTGGATGTGGCTTTTGTCCGATGATCGGCTGTTGAACCGCGCCTACATGCAGCGCTTTGGCATCGATGCCGGCGATGTCACGATCAGCTTTGAAAAGCGGAACTGAACCGCCTTACACATGCTGCGCGCCGTTCACCTCGATCTCGGTGCCCGAGATATACGACGACTGGTCCGAGCACAGAAACCAGATCACGTCCGCAACTTCCTTCGGCTGGCCCAACCGCCGAAGCGGCAATTTCTCGACGATCTTGTCGGTGCCCGGTGACAGGATCGCTGTCTCCACCTCACCCGGCGCAATTGCGTTCACCCGCACGCCAAACGGCCCGAAGTCATGCGCCATCTCGCGCGTCAGCGCGGCCAGCGCCGCCTTGGATGTGGCATAGGCCGCCCCCGCGAACGGATGCACCCGGACCCCGGCAATCGACGTGACATTGACGATAGACCCCTTGGTCGCCACCAGTTCCGCCTGCAGGCCCCGCGCCAGGATCACGCTGGAAAAGAAGTTCACATGGAACACATGGCCCCAGGTCCGCAGATCCGTCTCAAGGGTGTTCAACCGCTTGCCGCCGTCGCCCTTCGGGCTGATCCCGGCATTGTTGACCAGCGCATGGATCCGCCCGCCGACCTTGCCCTTGATCGTCTCGATCGCTTCGATGGTCTTTTTCGGGTCGGCCAGATCAATCTGAATGTGGTTGTCCTCGCCACCCGGCCAGGGGCAGCGGGTGTCGAACGGTTGCCGCGAACAGGTCAGCACCCGCCAACCTTCGGCCGAAAAACGCTTGACCGTGGCATGGCCGATGCCGCGGCTTGCGCCCGTCAACACCAGCGTCTTCTGTTCCGCCATTCCTGCCTCCATTCGCCCCCACAATCCTTACCCTTATGGTCGGAAATGGCAAGCCAATCGCCGTCTTGGCAGGCGCAGTCTTGGTAAGCGCAGTCTTGGCAGGCGCGGTCAAAGGGGCTACCAAACCTCATCTCATGAGGCCCTCAATGAAGCAGCAGACCCTGACCATGCAAGATGCCCTCAACACCGCCAAGATGCTGTCCGAGGCGCTGCCCTATCTGCAGCGCTATTCAGGGGCGGTCGTGGTGGTCAAATTCGGTGGCAACGCCATGGGTGATGACGCAGCGATGGCCGAATTCGCGCGCGACATCGTGCTGATGCGGCAGGTCGGCGTGAACCCTGTCGTCGTCCACGGTGGCGGCCCGATGATCAACGAAATGCTGGAAAAACTTGGCATCAAATCCACCTTCGTGCGCGGCAAACGGGTCACCGACAAGGCCACCGTGCAAGTGGTGGAAATGATCCTTTCGGGTCTGGTGAACAAACGGATCGTGCAGGCGATCATGGATGCCGGAGGCCGCGCTGTCGGCATTTCGGGCAAGGACGACGATCTGATGGTCTGCGAGGTGGACGACCCCGAACTGGGCTTCGTCGGCCGCCCGATCGAAATGAACGTGCAGGTCCTGCGCGACCTGTACGCCGCAGGGATCATTCCCGTCGTGGCCCCGGTGGCCACAGGCATGGCCGATAACGAGACGTTCAACGTGAATGGCGACACGGCCGCTGGCGCAATCGCCGGGGCGCTGCAAGCTGACCGGCTGCTGTTGTTGACCGATGTTGCGGGCGTCAAGAACGCCGAAGGTCAGGTGATGACCCAGATTACCCCAGACGAGATCCGCCAGATGACGGCGGATGGCGTGATCGCTGGCGGCATGATCCCGAAAACCGAAACCGCCCTGAAGGCCATCGAGGAAGGCGTGCGCGCCGTCACCATCCTTGACGGGCGCATCCCCAATGCCTGCCTGTTGGAATTGTTCACCGACCATGGCGCCGGCAGCCAGATCCGCGCCACCGAACCACGAGTAAAGCCCCGCCTGCGCCGCTAGATCCTTCGGCGCGACCATGGGCAGGGCCGCCGTTCGCCCGATTCGCATGGCTTGGTTAACGGCCCTTTCGTCTACCGCGCGTGTAGACGCGATGAAGACGCAAAGAAGACGCAAAGAAGACGTGTGGTAGACGGCCAAAATGGCTTGATTTCAGCATGTAAATGCAAAGGCCGGTGCCGTCCGGTCAAAGGCCCTGCTTCCCTCCCGCCGCGACGTTTCCACCGTCCCGGCTCGGCGGCATTCCCCCGCTCCGATCCGGCGCTGGCAATCCGCTTCCGTTCCGCCTAGGCTTTCAGCGCGGTCTTGAAAAGGTATCTCATGCCAAACGAAGCCCTGATCCGCCTTTCTTTCTTCGCAGGCCTTTTCGCCCTGTTTGCCGTGCTGGAAACCCTCGCCCCCCGCCGCGCCCGCTCCGTCCCCCGGACCGGCCGCTGGTTCACCAACCTCGCCATGGTGGGGATCGACGCTCTGGTCCTGCGAGCGATGGCCATAGCCCTGCCGTTCCTCGCAGCGGGGGCCGCTGTCGATGCCTGGCGCTTTGGCTGGGGCCTGTTCAACGCCGTCAGCTGGCCGTTCTGGGCCGAGGCTCTGCTCTCCATCCTGATCCTCGATTTCGCGATCTGGCTGCAGCACCTGATTACCCATAAGGTACCGTTATTCTGGCGTTTTCACCGCGTCCACCACGCTGATCGCGATTTTGACGTAACCACTGCCGTCCGCTTTCATCCGATTGAAATCGCTGCATCGATGGCCTTGAAGATCACCCTGATTTATCTGCTTGGGCCGCCTGCCTTTGCCGTGTTGGCCTTCGAGATCCTGCTGAACGGCACCGCGCTTTTCAACCACGCGAACCTTGCCCTGCCCCGCTGGCTGGACGCCATCCTGCGTCTGGTCATCGTCACGCCCGACATGCACCGGGTCCACCATTCGGTCCGGCGCGAAGAACACGACAGCAATTTCGGCTTTGCCCTGTCGCTCTGGGACAGGCTTTTCCGAACCTATCGTGCCATGCCAGAGGCAGGACATGATGGAATGGTGATTGGGCTGGAATGGCAGGACGAACGACCGACCAGACTGGGATGGAGCCTGTGGCTGCCGTTCCGCTGACCCTGACCGATATCGAAGCGTTGCTGGTCGAACATCAGCTAACACTTCTAGGTGGCTTTGCCTGCGACGAAGAGCCCGCTTTGCCCTCAGGAACGCGCACCCTGCTGATGATCGGCCCTGCAGGTACCGGCTACTGGCCGCATGTGACGGCCCAGCCGGAATGGGACGGCGCGCCCGATCCGGTTGACCGCTGGTCACGGCGGGTGATCGGCCGCTTGGCTTGCGATCTCGGCGCCAAAGCCCTGTTCCCCTTTGGTGGCCCGCCCTGGCATCCCTTCTATCAATGGGCCCTCAGAACCAAACGGGTCTGGGACAGCCCGGTGCGCCTGCTGGTGCACGCCGATCAAGGCCTCATGGTCAGCTTTCGTGGCGCTCTGGCGTTGAAGCAGTCGATGGATCTGCCGCCTCCGCCGCCGCGCCCTTGCGACGCCTGCACCCAACCCTGCCTGACCGCCTGCCCCGTTCGCGCGTTGACCGGTGCGGGGTACGATGTCCCTGCCTGCCACGCATATCTCGACACTGCCGCCGGCAAGGACTGCATGGATCAGGGCTGCGCTGTGCGGCGCGCTTGCCCGCTGTCCCAGACCTATGCAAGGATGCCGGAACAGTCGGCCTATCACATGAGGCAGTTCCACAAATGAAGCGGTTGATCCTGACGCGCCACGCAAAATCCTCCTGGGATGATCCGCTTACCCCTGACCACGACCGGCCCCTCAACGAGCGGGGCAAAGCCGCCGCTGCCGATCTGGGGCAATGGCTGGCCAGCCGGGGCTATGTGCCCGACGAGGTGCTGTGTTCCGACAGCCTGCGGACCCGCAAAACCTTTTCCGGCATCGCCCCTGCCTTGCCCGGCACCCCGGTGCTGGAGCTGAAGCCGGCGCTGTATCATGCTGGCCCGGACGTGATGATGGCGGTCCTTCGGCACGCGACGGGGGCGGCGGTGATGATGATCGGACACAACCCGGGGATCGCCGAGTTTGCCCACAGGCTGGTGGCCCATACCCCGGCCTCGCCAGATTTCACCCGCTATCCGACTGGGGCGACCCTCGTGGTCGACTTTCTGGTCGACAGCTGGGCCGATGTGGACTTCGGGCAGGGGGTCACGGTGGATTTCGTGGTGCCGCGAGAGATTGTGGTCTGACCCTGTCCACGCGTGGACAAGAAGTACACCTTCAATAAATCAATGGGTTACCGATCCGCGTTCAGATTTCGTTAACGTTTGACCGCAGTCCACTGTGGTGTAACCAATTATCCCGGAGTGTTACCAATTAGGCCGGAAGAGGCGGTCTGAGGGCGGATGAAGCGGGATCATCTTGGATCACCTGATATCCTGGGATTGGCGCTGGCCGCTGTTGCGCCGGGTTGACCACCATCGGCTGAGGGCAGACATGCTTGTGTGGCGTTCTTTGGGGAAGGCAGCGGCCGTCGCAGTGATGATATCGGCGAAGGTCGTCGTGTCAATCCGGGGCGGATGAAGGCTTGCAACTCTGGGTCGGACGCTATGCGGGACGGCTGGCCGGACCGGTGCAGGCGGCGGTGTTCGGCGACCGCAGACAGGACATTTGAGGGGGTGTTCAACACCCCTTTAATCGACTGGTTAAGGGCCATTTCAAGGGTCCGGATCGTGCGGGCGTTGGCGGCTTGCAGGTCACCGATCTGGCGGGCGGAATCGCGCGCCTGGTGGATGGCAGTGCGGATCGTGGCGGGGTCGATCTGGGCATGAGCGGTCATTCAACTATTCCCGCTAACCACTCGGTCACAATCTCCAGGATCGTATCCTCTTGCTCTTGGGCAAAGCCAATATGGGGGCG
>NZ_JANMET010000140.1:0-6690 GCF_031377265.1 Tabrizicola sp.
TCGCGCACCTTGAGGCGAACAAGATCGCGGCTTCGCAGCATGCAATCGATGGCCATGTGAAAGCGGGTGAGGTCGCGGATGTTATCCGCGATCTCGAGGCGCACGCGGATCGCCCAGACATGTTTTGGCTGAAGCGGGCACTTCTGACCAATGATGCGGCGTTTGTTCCAGGGCGGGGTTTTGGTGTTAAAGGCGGGAAGGTGGATGGTCGACATGGCTCTTCCTCCATCCGCTAAGACCACCCGATACCAACATTGCGCTGATCACCAAAATTAGCATGGATCAAGTCGAATGACCGGTCCGGGGAAGCCGCGCCGCAGCGCCAGCTAGAGCTCAGATGCCCGCAATGGACCGAACCCAACAAAAAGAGTGGTCGCTGAGGGCCGCGATCAAACACCCCTTTCGCCGCAAGCTTGTGCCACAAAAAGCCCAGAATCACTAAGGTTCGTTGCTCTCGACCAACAGGAAACCTGTTGTTGGTGTTCCGATGGCGCATGATGTCTTGGGTTCGTCTGCTTACAAGGCGCTTACACTAGTTTCAGCAGTACCAACGTAAGCAAAAAGCGCCCCGGAGGGCGCTTCTTAAGGTCTTGATATTGTTTGACCAAACTGGAGCGGGCGATGAGATTCGAACTCACGACCCTAACCTTGGCAAGGTTATGCTCTACCCCTGAGCTACGCCCGCACTCCGTTTCGGTGAGCGTCGTCTATAAAAGCCAGCGCGCCGCTGCAAGAGAAAAAAGCGTCGATCGCCCGTTCATCTGTCAAAGGGCAGAAAAATTCCTTTGATCAGTCGAGACGGCTGATGTGCACAGCTCGCATCAGCCGCTTTCTGGCCGAGCGCGTCACCCGGTCAAGATGCTGAACGGCCCTGCATGACCGCCCCAACGGCCAATCTGTGACGATCCCGAGGCCAGCGCTATTCCAGTTCGACAAGCAAATCCTTCGCATCGATTTGTGCGCCGGGCACCACATGCAGCGCCTTCACCGTGGCAGAACGGTCGGCATGAAGGCCCGTTTCCATCTTCATCGCCTCAATGGTCAGCAGCAGATCTCCCGCCCGCACTTTCTGGCCTGCGACCACCGCCACACTGGCGATGGACCCGGGCATCGGTGCGCCGACGTGGCCGGGGTTGCCCTCCATCGCCTTTGGACGGGCCGCAGTCTTGGCTTTGACCGCACGGTTCGGCACGCGGATCACGCGGGGCTGGCCGTTCAACTCGAAGAAAACCTTAACTTCGCCTTCGTCAGTGGTTTCGCCCACCGCTTGCAGACGAATCTCGAGGGTCTTACCGGGGTCGATTTCGGTGGTGATTTCTTCGCCCGGTTCCATCCCGTAAAAGAACGCTTTGGTCGGCAGCGCCCGCACCGGCCCGTACAGCCGGTGCCGCGCGCGGTAATCCATGAACACCTTGGGATACATCAGGTAGCCGTTCAGATCCTCGTCATCCACTGTCTCGCCTTCGGCCTCTTCGCGGTCCAGTTGCAGATCGATGGCAAGCTTGGCCCGCATTGCTTCAAGGTCGACCGGGGGCAGCGTCCTTCCCGGCCGGTCGGTTAGCGGTGCCTCGCCTTTCAACACCTTTTTCAAGATGCCCTCCGGCCAGCCACCCGGCGGTTGGCCGAGATTGCCGCGCAGCATGTCAACAACCGAGTCCGGGAAGGCCACGTCCGCCTCTGGATCTTCGACCTGCGCGCGGGTCAGGCCCTGCGCCACCATCATCAGCGCCATGTCGCCCACCACCTTGGAGGAGGGCGTGACCTTGACGATATCACCGAACATCTGGTTGGCGTCGGCGTATGCCTGCGCCACCTCATGCCAGCGTTCTTCCAGCCCCAATGACCGGGCCTGTGCCTTGAGGTTGGTGAACTGGCCGCCCGGCATCTCGTGCAGATAGACCTCGGAGGCGGGGGCGGGGATACCGCTCTCGAACGCCGCATACTGGCCGCGCACCTGTTCCCAATAGTTGGAAATCTCGCGGATGGCTTTCATATCGAGGCCAGTTTCCCGCTCGGTGTTCTTCAGCGCCTCTACGATGGAGCCAAGGCAGGGCTGCGAGGTGCCGCCACTGAAGGCATCCATCGCGGCATCCACCGCATCCACCCCGGCATCGCAGGCGGCAAGGATGGTCGCGGCACCGGCGCCCGACGTATCGTGGGTGTGGAAGTGGATCGGCAGGCCGACCTCTTGCTTGAGCGCCTTGATCAGCACCCGTGCGGCTGCGGGTTTCAACAGGCCCGCCATGTCCTTCAGGCCAAGCACATGCGCACCTGCGGCGCGCAGTTCCTTTCCCATCGCGACGTAGTACTTCAGATCATACTTCGGGCGCGCCGGGTCCAGAAGGTCACCGGTATAGCAGATCGCGGCCTCGCAGACCTTGCCGGTCTCGATCACCGCGTCCATCGCCACGCGCATGTTTTCCACCCAGTTCAGGCTGTCAAACACGCGGAACACATCAACCCCGGTGCGCGCCGCCTGCTGCACGAAAGACTGCACCACGTTGTCGGGATAGTTGGTGTAGCCAACGCCGTTCGAGGCGCGCAGCAGCATCTGCGTCATCACATTGGGCATCGCGGCGCGCAGGTCGCGCAACCGCTGCCACGGGCATTCCTGCAAGAATCGGTAGGCCACGTCGAACGTTGCCCCACCCCAGCATTCGACGCTGAGCAGTTGAGGCAGGTTCGCCGCATAAGTCGGTGCCACGCGGATCATGTCGATCGACCGCATCCTCGTGGCAAGCAGGCTTTGGTGCCCATCGCGCATCGTGGTGTCGGTGATGAGCACCTTCTTTTGCGCCAGCATCCAGTCGGCCACGGCTTTTGCGCCCTTTTGTTCCAGCAAGTTGCGGGTGCCCATCGCGGGTTCGGCGCGGGGCAAAGGTGGCTTTGGCGCGCGCGCTTCGGCGGCGGGTTTCGGGCGGCCTGATGTCTCGGGGTGACCGTTCACCGTGATGTCGGCGATATAGGTCAGGATCTTGGTTGCGCGATCCTTGCGGCGCTTGAACTGGAACAGTTCCGGCGTCGTGTCGATGAACTTGGTGGTGTAGGTGTTGTTGAGGAACGTCGGGTTCTTCAACAGGTTGATCACGAACTCGATGTTGGTGGCCACGCCGCGGATGCGAAACTCGCGCAGGGCGCGGTCCATCCGTGCGATGGCCTTTTCCGGGGTCTGGGCATGGGCAGTGACCTTGACCAGCAGGCTGTCGTAGTACCGCGTGATCACCGACCCCGCATAGGCCGTGCCGCCATCCAGCCGGATGCCGTTGCCGGTTACCGAGCGGTAGGCCGTCAGTCGGCCGTAATCGGGAATGAAGTTGTTCAGCGGGTCTTCGGTCGTTACCCTGCACTGCACAGCGTGGCCGTTCAGCACCACATCCTCTTGGCGCGCCACACCCGTCGCTTCGGCAAGGGTCTTGCCTTCCTCGATCAGGATCTGCGCCTGCACGATGTCGATGCCGGTGACCTCTTCGGTCACTGTATGCTCCACCTGCACACGCGGGTTGACTTCGATGAAGTAGAACTTGCCGTCGTCCATATCCATCAGGAATTCAACGGTTCCCGCGCATTCGTAGTCGACGAACGCGCAGATCTTGCGGCCCATCTCACACACCTCGGCGCGTTGCGCTTCGGTCAGATAGGGGGCGGGGGCGCGTTCTACGACCTTCTGGTTGCGGCGCTGGACGGAACAGTCGCGTTCCCACAGGTGATAGATGTTGCCATGCTTGTCGCCAAGGATCTGCACTTCGACGTGGCGAGCGCGCAGGATCATCTTTTCCAGATACCCTTCGCCATTGCCAAAGGCAGCCTCCGCCTCGCGCCGGCCTTCGCGCACCTTGGCCTCCAGCTCGTCCTCGGAATTGATCGGGCGCATGCCGCGCCCGCCGCCACCCCAGCTTGCCTTCAGCATCAGGGGATAGCCGACTTCGGCGGCCTGTTTCTTGATCAGCGCCATGTCTTCGCCGAGGACTTCGGTCGCCGGGATCACCGGAACGCCTGCGGCCATCGCCACGCGCCGGGCCGATGCCTTGTCGCCCAAAGCACGCATGGTTTCCGCGCGCGGCCCGATGAAAGTGATGCCCGCCTGATCGCAGGCATCGACGAAATCGGGGTTTTCCGACAGCAGACCATAGCCCGGATGGATCGCATCGGCGCCGGACATGCGCGCCACCCGGATGATCTCGGGGATGCTCAGATAGGCCCCCACCGGTGAAAGCCCCTCGCCGATCCGGTAGGCCTCGTCGGCCTTGAAGCGGTGCAGGCTCAGCTTGTCCTCTTCGGCAAAGACCGCGACGGTCTTCTTGCCCATCTCGTTGGCCGCCCGCATCACGCGGATGGCAATCTCGCCCCGGTTGGCGATGAGGATCTTCTTGAACTCGGGCATCGGAGGTCTCCGGGGCAGGGGCTGTGGTCATCAAAAGGCCCGCGTACCTTAAGGGTGCTGCGGTGCGGCGCAAGGGGGCAGGCGACGGCTTTGTCACGGAAATACGACGTAGCGAAGGTTGACAGAAAAAAGCTCAGGAACAATCATGGAACACTTCTTTAACTCCTGCGCGCCGCAGGGTAGGGTGGTCATATGACCGGCTGGGACGAAACCGAGGCTTTTGAAGCGGCAGTGCCCCTGTCGCAACGCGCGCTGGCCGGGCGCGGCGCTCCCTATCTGGATGATCTGAACCCCGCACAACGCGCGGCGGTGGAGGCGCTGGACGGCCCGGTGCTGATGCTTGCGGGTGCGGGCACGGGCAAAACCAAGGCGTTGATGGCGCGTGTGGCGCATCTGATCACGACAGGCCGGGCCCGGCCCAACGAAATTCTTGCGGTGACGTTTACGAATAAAGCCGCGCGGGAGATGAAGCAGAGGCTTGAACGGACGCCATTCAATATTCCGTCTGTCGCCTGGATGGGCACCTTCCACTCACTCTCGGTCAAGATCCTGCGGCGGCATGCGGAACTGATTGGTTCGGGTGAATTGGAGGCAGTCTCAGGCGACGGGCCGGTAGTCTCATATGATCTCAAACCCCACGAAAATGAGATTCTGTCTGACCTTGGTGTAAACGAAACGGCTACGGAAAAATTAGAACCTTCAGTATCCAGGTCCAATCGAGCACACCTCAAACCCAACTTTACTATCCTAGATACCGACGACCAACTACGGTTGCTTAAGCAGTTAATCATTGCGGCGAACATCGACGAAAAGCGCTGGCCCGCGCGGCTGTTGGCCAGCCTGATCGACGGCTGGAAGAACCGGGCCCTGACTCCCGACAAGGTCCCCTCGTCCGAAGCCAGCGCCTACAACAACCGGGGAACTGAGCTTTACGAGGCCTATCAGAGGCGGTTGATTACACTAAACGCCTGCGATTTCGGCGACCTCTTGCTGCATTGCGTGACCATCTTCCAGAAGCATCCGGACGTCCTGCAGCAATACCAGCGCTGGTTCCGCTATATCCTTGTCGACGAGTATCAGGACACCAACGTCGCGCAGTACCTGTGGCTGCGGCTTTTGGCGCAGGCGCACAAGAACATCTGCTGCGTGGGCGATGACGATCAGTCGATCTATGGCTGGCGCGGAGCCGAGGTGGGCAACATCCTGCGGTTTGAAAAGGATTTCCCAGGCGCGCAGGTGATCCGGCTGGAACAGAACTACCGATCCACCGCCCACATCCTTGCGGCCGCGTCGGGCGTGATCGCGGGCAACAAGGACCGGCTTGGCAAGACCCTGTGGACGGCGGGCGCGGCGGGCGAGAAGGTCCGCCTGATCGGCCATTGGGATGGCGAGGAAGAGGCCCGCTGGATCGGCGAAGAGGTGGAGGCGGTTCAGCGCGGCGCCCGGGGCCGCGATCCGGTGGATCTGAACGGCCAGGCTATCCTTGTCCGCGCCAGCCACCAGATGCGGGCGTTCGAAGACCGGTTCCTGACTATCGGCCTGCCGTACCGGGTGATCGGGGGCCCGCGCTTTTACGAACGCGCCGAGATTCGCGACGCGATGGCTTATTTCCGGCTGGCTGTGTCACCCGAGGATGATCTGGCGTTTGAGCGGGTGGTGAACCTGCCGAAGCGTGGTTTGGGCGAGAAGGGGATGCAGGATATTCGACGGACGGCTCGCACCAATGGCCTGAGCCTGTTCGATGCCTCGCGCCTGATGGTTGCCCGAGGCGAGTTCAAAGGGAAGACCGCCAACACAATCCGGACGTTCCTTGACGGCGTGGACCGGTGGAACCAGGTCACCGGTTTACGGGCACGACCGGGTATTGCGGAAGTGTCAGACGGTGGTCGGGTGGTTCCGGGAAGCGACGAAGCTTTCACGGCCTTCGAACCGGAGGGGTTTGATAGTGCCGTCGTTGAGGATTTTGGGCAGGCTTCTGTTGATGGCCCCATCTGGGACTATGACCACATTCGCCTCGCCGAGGTCATCCTCGACGAATCCGGCTACACCGAGATGTGGCAGAACGACAAGACGCCCGAGGCGCCGGGGCGGCTCGACAACCTCAAGGAACTGGTCAAGGCGCTGGAACAGTTCGACAATCTGCAGGGCTTTCTGGAGCACGTCTCGCTGATCATGGACAATGACACCGAGGGTGCCGAGGAAAAGGTCACGATCATGACCCTGCACGCCGCCAAGGGGCTGGAGTTCCCGGTGGTCTTTCTGCCCGGCTGGGAAGACGGTCTGTTCCCCAGCCAGCGCAGCATGGACGA
>NZ_JANMET010000226.1:0-2091 GCF_031377265.1 Tabrizicola sp.
CCTTCCTGCGCGCCATTCCCTTCGATGCGCCGCACACCTCCTGCCCGGCCTTCGGTGGTGATACGCTGTACTGCACCACCGCCCTGCAGGGGATGGACACACAGGCCCGCGCTGCCCACCCTCATGCGGGCAAAACCTTCATGGCCACCGGCGTCGCCACCGGCCAATCCGAACATCAGGTCATCCTATGAAACGCACTCTTGGCGTCTGCTACTACCCCGAACACTGGCCTGAGGCGCAATGGGCCGAAGACGCCGCCCGCATGGCAGCACTTGGCCTGACCTGGGTCCGCATCGGCGAATTCGCGTGGAGCCGGATGGAACCCATCCCCGGCACCTATGACTGGGCCTGGCTTGACCGCGCTATCGAAACCCTTGGCGCGCATGGTTTGAAAGTCGTTCTCGGCACCCCCACCGCCACCCCGCCGCGCTGGATGCTGGACCGCCACCCCGACATGCTGGCGCTGGACCGCGATGGCAAACCCCGCGGCTTCGGCTCGCGCCGGCACTACTGTTTCTCGCATCCGGGCTACCGGGCGGACTGCGCGAAAATCGTCTCGGCCATGGGCGAACGCTACGGCCGCAACCCGCATGTCGCCGCCTGGCAGACCGACAATGAATATGCCTGCCACGCCACCACGCTCAGCTATTCCAAGGCCGCGACCGAAGGTTTCCGCAACTGGCTGGCGCAGAAGTACCAATCGCCCGACGCTTTGAACCGCGCCTGGGGCAACGTGTTCTGGTCGATGGAATACACTGATTTCAACGACATCGGCCTGCCGAACCTGACCGTGACCGAACCGAACCCCTCCCATGTGATGGACTTCCGCCGCTTTGCCTCGGACGAGGTGGTCAGTTTCAACCGCCTGCAGACCGACATCCTGCGCCGCCACTCCCCCGCCCCCATCGCCCACAACTACATGGGTGCGGTCACCGAATTCGACCATTTCGCCACCGGCGCCGATCTCGATATCGCAAGCTGGGACAGCTACCCCCTCGGCTTCCTCTCCGACCGCATCCCCGCCGACCCTGACCACAAGCGCCGCTTCGTCCACCAGGGCGACCCCGATTTCCAGGCCTTCCACCATGACCTGTACCGCGCCGTCGGTCGGGGCCGCTGGTGGATCATGGAACAACAGCCCGGCCCGGTGAACTGGGCCCCCTACAACCCCGATCCCCTGCCCGGCATGGCCCGCCTCTGGGCGTGGGAGGCTTTCGCCCACGGTGCCGAAACCGTCTGCTACTTCCGCTGGCGTCAGGCCCCCTTCGCGCAGGAACAGATGCACGCAGGCCTTCTGCGCCCTGACAGCGCCCCCGCCCAGGCCTTCGCCGAGGCCGAGCAGGTTGCCGCCGAACTCCGCACGATGCCCGATGTCGGCACCGCCCGCGCCGATGTGGCGCTGATCTTCGACTACGCCTCCGATTGGGCGTGGGACATCCAGCCGCAGGGCCGTGGCTTCAGCTACCTCTGGCTCACCTTCCACTTCTACAAGGGCCTGCGCCGCCTGGGCCTCAACGTCGATATCCTGCCCCCCGATACCGCTGATCTAAGCGCCTACAAGCTGGTGCTGGCCCCCGGCCTCTTCACCCTCTCCGCCCCCCTCAAGGCCGCCCTCGCCGCCCACAAGGGCACCAGCCTGCTTGGCCCGCGCACCAATTCGAAGACCGAGAATTTCTCGATCCCGGTGCCGCTGCCCCCCAACCTGCCCGGCCTTGATACCCGCATCATCCGCGTCGAAAGCCTGCCGCCGGACGTGCCCGTGCCGCTGGAACAGGGCGGCAACCTATTGCATTGGCGCGAGAAACTGGAAGGCACCGCCACCGTGACCGAGGCCGCGACCGATGGCTGGCCCGCCCTCGTCTCGGCTGGCAAGCTCCACTACCTCGGCGGCTGGCCCGATGACGAGGCGATGACCCGCATCCTGCAAACCGCCTGCGCCGCCGAGGGCATCGAAACCGACCCCCTCCCCGAAGGCCTCCGCCGCCGCGACAGCGCCACCCACCGGTTCCTGTTCAACTACAACCCGGTTCCGGCGGAATGGGCCGGCGTAACCATCGAGCCCGCCGGGGTGCACTGGACGGCGCTGTAGGT
>NZ_JANMET010000223.1:0-9155 GCF_031377265.1 Tabrizicola sp.
AAGCTGACCGGGATGGTGCGGCCTGACCGCAAGAAGCTGACCTACCACGTTGATTTCACCAAGGCCCTGACCACCCGGCGGCTGACCATGGGCGTCGCCGATGGCCGGGTCGAGGCGGATGGCGAGGTGATCTATCTGGTCAAGGACATGAAGGTCGCGCTGAGCGAGGCGTGAGGGGTGGCGCAACGCAAGGGTAGCGCTTGAAGGTCGGTTCGGTCGGGTTCGGCTATGTGAGAGCCCTGATCGACCGCCAAAATCCTAGCAGCGATTTACCAAACCTGACCACATTTCGCTCGCTGCGCAATGTCTGAACCAACTCCGTCGAGACCGGGGAACAGGTTACGCCGATCAACACCTTTTTGCAGCAGATCTTGGAACAGGACTCTCTTTCTCGCCTGTGGAACCACTATCTTGAGAAAGCCGTTCGAACTTATTCCGTTAGTGCCAGCGAGTTTATTTCCGAAATCTTCCCTATCATCAAGGGGGACAAAGCGCGCACTGTCAGGACCATAAGGATGAAACGTGAAAACAGATTTCTGTGCTGGCACTCGCCGATCAAGCGCCAAAGGTGTAAAGGCGATGGCTTTGTGGAGGCCCAAGCCACTCACATGTTCTGGTAGGTATCGTGCATCAGGTAGCAACATGTAGATGGCGGCATCTTCGTCTCTTTCCCAACTTTCAAGCGCAAAGAACAATGCGACAAAGGGATCGCTGCTCCAGTCAAGAAGCCTAGTTGGAACACCAAAGTGCTGCGCGATTATTCGGTCATTAGAGTAACCGCGCTCGACTCTTGGCAAGTAGGGGAAAGCTTCCCGAAAGAAAAAATCAATCAGCTGAGCTTCATACAGAGAGTAGCTCTCGTCTAGAGATTTGGCTGAAATATTCGGAGATGGGAGCCTATAGAGTCCAGGGACAAGCTTCCAACTTGCATCACTCTGCCCTCGAAAAAGATGCCTAGGGCCTGCTGGCTGCTCTTCGATCAGCGACAACAGAGAACCGATGCTGCGACCAGTGAACTCAACTACTCTCAATTTTTTCGCCTCTGATTGATTGGCAGATTGCAAACCCTAAGGAGACAAGATGCAGGAATCTACCACAGACGTATGACCCTGACCAAAGGTGTACTCCCGTCCCCTCACCCCCTACCACCTTGCCCCCTCCCCGCCTCTGCCCTACACAGACCTGAAGCAAGTCTGAGGAGGCCACCATGCGCCGCGTCGTCATCACCGGGATCGGTATCGTATCCTCCATCGGCAACTCTGCGGCCGAGGTCGAGGCCAGCCTGCGAGCCGGGAAATCCGGCATAGTCTTCGCCCCCGATTACGCCGAGCACGGCTTTCGCTGCCGGGTCCACGGCCAGCCGCACATCGTGCTGGAGGATCACATCGACAAGCGCGACCTGCGCTTCATGGGGGATGGCGCGGCCTATACCTTCATCGCGATGGACCAGGCGGTAAAGGACTCGGGGCTAAGCGAAACAGACATCTCGAATGACCGTACCGGCATCATCGTCGGCTCCGGCGGCCCTTCCACCAAGTCGTTCTTCAAGGCCCACAACATCGTGCGCGAGACCGGCTCGCCAAAGCGCATCGGCCCGTTCGGCGTGACCAAGGGCATGTCCTCCACCGTTTCCGCATGCCTTGCGACCCCCTTCAAGATCCGCGGCGTCAACTACTCCATCACCTCGGCCTGCTCGACCTCGGCCCATTGCATCGGCAACGGCACCGAACTGATCCAGATGGGTAAACAGGACATCGTTTTCGCCGGCGGGGGGGAAGAACTGGACTGGACGCTGTCGTGCCTCTTTGACGCCATGGGCGCAATGTCGTCCAAGTACAACGACGCCCCCGAAACCGCGTCCCGCACCTATGACGCCACGCGCGACGGCTTTGTCATCGCTGGCGGCGGCGGCATCGTTGTGCTGGAAGAGCTGGAACACGCCCTCGCGCGCGGCGCCAGGATCTACGGCGAGGTCACTGGCTACGGCGCCACCTCCGATGGCTACGACATGGTCGCCCCCTCGGGCGAAGGCGGCGAACGGGCCATGCGCCTTGCTCTCTCCACCCTGCCGCAGGGCCGCACGATCGACTACATCAACAGCCACGGCACCTCGACCATGGTCGGCGACGTCACCGAGGTCGAAGCGATCCGCCGCGTCTTCGGGCGCGGCTCCACGCCGCCCATTGCATCCACCAAATCCCTCACCGGCCACTGCCTTGGCGGCGCGGGCGTGTGGGAGACGATCTATTCGCTGATCATGATGAACGGCAATTTCATCGCTGCCTCCGCCAACGTCACGACCCTCGATCCGGCGCTCGATCCCGGCGAGATCGTGACCAAGATGCGCGATAACGTACAGCTTGACTCCGTCCTGTCCAATTCCTTCGGCTTTGGCGGCACCAATGCCACGCTGGTGATGTCGAAGTACCTCTCATAAGGATCCATCATGGCCGATCTGTTGAAGGGCAAGCGCGGGCTTGTCATGGGCGTGGCGAACGAACGCTCCATCGCATGGGGCATCGCTTCGGCACTTGCGGCCGAAGGGGCGGAACTGGCGTTCTCCCACCAAGGCGATGCCTTTGGCAAACGGGTGGAGCCGCTGGCGGCCAGTGTCGGCTCTAACTTCCTCGTCGATGTCGATGTGACCAATGATGCCAGCCTCGACGCCTGCTTTGCTGCGCTGAAATCGCGCTGGGGCAGCATGGATTTCCTGATCCACGCCATCGCCTTTTCCGACAAGAACGAGTTGACGGGGCGGTTCATCAATACCTCGCGCGGCAACTTCCAGAACTCGATGACCATCTCGTGCTTCAGTTTCATCGATGTTTCCGCCCGTGCGGCAGCGATGATGCCAGAGGGTGGATCACTGATCACCCTCACCTTCCAGGGGTCAAACCGCGTGGTTCCGAATTACAACGTCATGGGTGTGGCAAAAGCGGCGCTGGAATCCGCGACCCGGTATCTCGCCAATGACCTCGGGCCACAAGGTATCCGGGTCAACGCCATCTCGCCCGGACCGATGAAAACCCTTGCCGGGGCTGCCATCGGCGGGGCCCGCGCCACCTACCGCCACACCGAGGCAAACGCGCCTTTGCGCGCCAACGCCACGCTGGAAGCGATCGGCGGCACTGCGGTCTGGCTCTGCTCTGCCGGGGGGGCCTGCACGACTGGCGAGGTCATCCATGTCGACAGCGGCTACCACGTGCTGGGCATGCCGCAGGCGGAAAACATCTGAACCACCCATCATGGAGCCGGTGCAAGGATGAACAAATCCTTAACCGGCTCACGCAAGTCCTTGATCTTGCTTGGTACAGATAGATGTCCACGCGTGGACAGTGCGATTGCAGATCACGAAAGAGATGGAGCGGGCGGCGGGAATCGAACCCGCGTCTTTAGCTTGGAAGGCTAAGGTCTTACCATTACACAACGCCCGCGTCAGAGCCGTTAGCTAATCTCGTGGCGATGCTTCGTCAAGGCGCTATGGAGCAACCGGCCCCCTGACACTGTATACCTCAAGACCCCGGGCCGACTTCTCGGCAACTGGAGGAGCCACCGGGCGCACCAAATGCAGATGGCAGAAAAGGGTGGAGAGCGGTCTTACGGCGATGTCGCGTGGCAGTTGCAGCGAACTGGAAAATGGCGGCCGCTCCTGAGCAACGCATCAACTGGACGTGTGGGGCGACATATCGGACGGGATAGCCGCCTGACGGCAGCACAGCATGGTAGGCGCAGCGGTCATACCAGCGATAAAATGTGGTCGGTGGGATGCTGATCTTGGCCAGTGTCCGGCGTACCGGCAGATGCGACTGCTCCACCAGCCGGATGATCTCAAGCTTCTCTGCGGCAGGATACCTCATTCGCCGTCTCCCCCGTTCGGCGCCTTTCTCGGACCAATGGCATTCGCGGCCTCACTCCGAAGAATGCAGCTTACGCGGCGCGCCCCGGATGTCCTTCACAACCTGCGCCGCAACGGCTTTCGGGGTCACGGGCTTCTTCACCATCTTCAACTCCATATGACGTAAAGATCGGCCGCAAACCCTCCGCTATGCAATCACCCTAAACTGTCCATGGCAGCTGATGGAGGACACCTGACGGATATCGAATGGGATGTGATCCAGCCGTTGCTGCCGCAGAAGTTGCGCGGTGTGAAGCGTGTCGATGATCGCCGGGTGCTGAACGGGATTTTCTGGCGGCTGCCGACGGGGGAACCTTGGGCGGATATTCCGGCATGTTATTGACCCCATACGACCTGCGTGAACCGGTTCAACCGCTGGCGCAGCGGTGGGTCATTGGGTTCGTATTCTACAAGCCGTATCAGAGGCTTATAGGGGCGACATCCAGATGATCGACTCCTCGCCTATCCGGGTGCACCAACACGCCGCCAACGGTCAAAAAAGCCGACCGATCCCATTGCATGGGTCGCTCGCGCGGTGGGCTGACCACGAAAGTCCATGCTCTTGTTGACGCTCTGGGTCGCCCGATCCGCCTGAAGCTGACCTGGTGTCAGGCCCATGACGGGCGGTAGGGCGCGGATATGGTCGATGGCATCGGTGCAGGCCAGACCCTGCTCGCCGACCAAGGCTATGACAGGGGCGGGCTGCGCGACAGCCTCTCGGCTCGCGGTGCCACAGCCTGCATCAGGCTCATGCCGACCCGAAAACGTTTCCCGGCCTTCGATCCGATCCTCTATCGGAAGAGGGGCAACGTCGAGTTTTATTAATAAAATAAATAACTTACGGTCAGTCTCCACGCGATATGACAAGCGCGACGATAACTTTCTTGCCTCCGTCCAACTTGCATCGCTGCGCATCTGGTTGCGAACATATGAGTCGGTGACCTACCCGCCCAAGTGCGTTTGCAATTATAAAACTCCTGAAATAGAACATATAGTGAACATATAAAGAGATTCTCCGTGCGGTGTCAGTCAGAACACATATCAAGGCTGCATGCCGAGCCCGCGCAGGGCTTAGTGCAGGCAAGCGCGTGCACGCTGTCAGAGGTTTTTTCAACGACATCAGCAGATGGAGGTGTGGCAGGTTTTGTCATGGCTGTCGTTGCGGATGCGAATGCACCCATCCTGTGGGTGCAGGATCACATGTCTCAGAACGAGTCTGGGCGGCCATATCTGCCGGGGCTTTCGACAAGACGACGAGTGATCCACATCACGCTCAGCAGCGCCGCAGATGTTCTCTGGGCGATGGAGGAAGGGTTGCGATGCATTTCCTTGTCTTTGGTGATTGGCGAAATCTGGGGCGCGCCCCCTGTATTGGATTTCACGGCGACAAGACGTCTTGCCACGCGGGCCGAGGCCGGGAACCTAGCCTGCTGGCTGGTGCGGCGGGGGGCCGTGCCCGACCTGAGCGCGGCTCGGAACCGCTGGCGGATTGCATCGTTGCCCTCTCTGCCGCATCACCACGACCCGCAGGCCCCCGGCGACCCGCGCTGGCAGGTGGAGCTGTTCCGATCCCGCCAGGGGCCGCCCGGCACATGGGTGGCAACCCATGACCGGGCGGCGGATCGTATCGATTTTTCTGCCGCATTTCGCGATGGAACGGTGGCAGAAGGCGATGGAACGGCAGGGCGACGCGCTGCCGGATGATCTGGCCGTCGTGCTGGCCGTCGAAGGGCCACATGGCCCGGTGATCCATGCCGCCAGCCGGGCGGCGCGGCTGGCCGGGATAGGCACAGGCGCGCGGGTGGTCGACATGCGGGCGATCTGCCCGGACCTGCGGGTGGAATATGCCGATGTTCAGGGTGATCGGTGGGCCTTGGAGCGGCTGATGCTCTGGGCGCGGCGGTGGTGCCCCTGGACGGTGGTGGATGGGGCGGATGGGCTGATCCTTGATACCACGGGGTCGGATCACCTGATGGGTGGCGAGCCTGCGATGCTGGCGGAGATGGAGGCGCGGCTGTCGCTTCTGGGGCTGACCGCACGGCTGGCGGTGGCACCGACATGGGGGGCGGCCTGGGCCCTGGCGCGGTATGGGACGGTGCGGGCGATCTGCCCTGAGGGCGGGGTCGCCGCTGCGCTGGAGCGATTGCCGGTGGCGGGTCTGCGACTGGAGGGCGAGACGCTGCTGTTGCTGCAGCGGTTGGGCCTGAAGACCATCAGTGCTTTGGCCGAAGTGCCGCGTCTATCGCTGGCGCGCCGTTTTGTCCGTTCTGCCCTGCCCGCCAATCCGCTCTTGCGGCTGGATCAGGCGATGGGAGCGCTCGCCGAACCCGTGGCAAGCATCGATGCCCCGCGCCGGATGCGGGCCGAGGCACGGCTGGCCGAGCCGATCCAGGACCCCACACATTACCTGCCCTCGCTCTGCGCCGACCTTTGCACCCAGTTGACCCATGCGGGCTTGGGCTGCCGCAAGCTGCATCTGACCGTCTACCGCACCGATGGCGAGGTCAGCATGGTTGACCTGGTGATTGCCTACCCCAGCCGGGATGCGCGCCACCTTCACGGCCTCTTCAAGGGCAAGCTGGAACGGATCAATCCGGGCTTTGGCTTTGATCTGATCACGCTGGATGCGGGGATGGTCGAATCTCTGGGAACGCTGCAGAGCCGGCTCGATGGCACAGCAGAGCATGACCTGCATCTGCCGCAGTTGATTGACCGGCTGGCAGCGCGCTTTGGCGCGAAGGCGATCAAGCAGCCGGTTCTTGAGGCGAGCCACGTGCCGGAACGCGGGGAAAGCTGGGGCAGCGCCCTTAGCATGACACGCACGGCTCCTGCCGTTCTCGCCAAGGAACGCCCGATCCGCCTCTTGACCCGCCCCGAGGAAATCCGCGTTCTTTATGACGTGCCCGAAGGTCCGCCCGCGCAGTTCATCTGGCGCAGGCAGACCCACCGCGTCGCCCGCTATGAAGGCCCCGAACGGATCGCCCCGGAATGGTGGAAAGACCGCCCCGGTACCCGGCTGCGCGATTACTTCAAGATTGAGGATCAGAGCGGCAGGCGCTTCTGGCTTTTCCGCGAGGGGCTGCACGAAGACGGGCGCGGCGGCGATCCGCGCTGGTTTTTGCATGGGATGTTCGCCTGATGCCCGAGATGGACAACCAGCGCTCGCGCCGCACCCTGACGGATGAGGGCTTCACCCCAAACCCCCGCGCGCCCTTCGTGGAACTGGGAGTGACCAGTTGCTTTTCCTTTCTGCGCGGCGCGTCGGATGCCGTCGATCTGGCGGCAACCGCCGCAGCGCAAGGCCATGACGCGCTTGGCATCGCCGATCTGAACACGATGGCGGGCGTGGTGCGTCTGCATTGCGAGGCGCTGAAGGCAGCCCTGCGCCCGGTCATCGGATGCCGGTTGCAGTTGGTGACGGGCGAGGCGTTCCTGGCCTATCCGCGTGATCGCGCCGCCTATGGCCGCCTTTGCATGCTCTTGTCCAAGGGCAAGATGCACGATGTGAACGGCGACTGGCAGGCCAAGGGCGTCTGCGACATCACGCTGGATGATCTGGTCGCCCATGCCGAGGGGGTGCAGCTGATCGTCCTGCCCCCAGTTGACCTTGGTCCCTTCGCCGCCGATCTGCCCCGATTTGCCCGCTGCCTGCCAACGCTGGGCCATATCGCTGCAAGCTACCTTTATCGCGGCAACGATCGCGCGCGGATCAACCGGCTGGACGGGCTGGCCCGCGCGCATGGCCTGTCGATCCTCGCCACAAACGATGTGCACTACCACGCCCCCGACCGGCGACCCCTGCAGGACGTGATGACCTGTATCCTGCACAAGACCACGATCACCAAGGCCGGGTTCCTGCTGGACGCAAATGCCGAACGCCACCTGAAATCCCCCGCTCAGATGGTCCGACTTTTCGCCCCATGGCCGCATGCCATTGCCGCCACGCGGGATGTGGCAGATGCCTGCACCTTCGACCTGCGCGAGTTATCCTATGAATACCCGCAGGAGACCATTCCACTGGGCAAGACCCCGCAAAGCCATCTGGAGGCGCTGACTTGGGCTGGTGCCGCATGGCGCTATCCGGGGGGGCTGCCGGAGAAGACCCGCGCGGTTCTGGTCAAGGAGCTTGCGATGATTGCCAAGCTGAACATCGCCCAGTATTTCCTGACCGTCCACGACATCATCCAGTTCGCCCGCCACGAGGTGACCCCGCCGATCCTATGCCAGGGGCGCGGGTCAGCGGCCAATTCGGCGGTGTGCTATGTACTGGGGATCACGGCGGTTGATCCCTCGAAGCACGATCTGCTGTTCGAGCGGTTCATCAGCGAGGAACGGAAAGAGCCGCCCGATATCGACGTCGATTTCGAACATGAACGGCGCGAAGAGGTGATCCAGCATATCTACGGCAAATACGGTCGCCACCGCGCGGGGCTGTGTGCGACCGTCATCCATTACCGCCCCCGCATGGCGATCCGCGAGGTGGGCAAGGTCATGGGGCTGTCCGAAGACGTGACCTCGGCGCTGGCGAAAACCATCTGGGGCAGCTGGGGGCGCGATGTAGGGGCCAAGGAAGCTGCCGAAGCTGGCCTCGACCTGACCGATCCCCTGATGGCCCGCACCATCAAGCTGGCGGATCAGATGATCGGGATGCCGCGGCATCTGTCGCAGCATGTCGGCGGCTTCATCCTGACTGAGACGCCACTGACCCAGACCGTGCCCATCGGCAATGGCGCGATGCCCGAGCGCAGCTTCATCGAATGGGACAAGGACGACATCGATGAATTGCGCATCCTGAAGGTCGATGTGCTGGCGCTTGGCATGCTGACCTGCATCCGCAAGGCGTTCGATCTGATCGACGCGCATCACGGGCAACGGTTTGACCTCGCGACCGTGCCGAAGGAAGACCCCGCCGTGTACGACATGCTCTGCAAGGGGGACAGTCTGGGCACGTTCCAGGTCGAAAGCCGCGCGCAGATGAACATGCTGCCGCGCCTGAAGCCGCGCACCTTCTACGATCTCGTCATTGAAGTAGCGATCGTGCGCCCCGGTCCGATCCAGGGCGACATGGTGCATCCGTATCTCAGGCGCCGAAACGGCATCGAGAAGCAAAGCTACCCGTCTCCGTCGCCCGAGCACGGTCAGCCGGATGAATTGTACAAGGTGCTGCACAAGACACTCGGCGTGCCGCTGTTCCAGGAGCAGGCGATGCGGATCGCGATCGAGGCCGCCAGATTTACGCCCGAAGAAGCCAACGGCCTGC
>NZ_JANMET010000272.1:0-13392 GCF_031377265.1 Tabrizicola sp.
GCGGCCCTCTCTGCGGCGAACGAGGCGTGGCGGCTTGACCCGCAAGGCTGGCAAAAGGCGCAGATGCTCGGCACTTTGCGTCAGGCGCAGGGCGATCTTGCTGGTGCAGAATCGGCTTATCGCGCTGCTGCAAGCCTTGCACCGGACAGGCCGGTAGCGGTGGAGCGGTTGACCCGCATGTTGATTGACCGGGGCGCGGTGGCCAAAGCCCTGACCTATGCTGAACAGGCAGCACTTGCTGCGCCCACGGTAGCGCGTCTTTGGACCAATGCCGGCGAAGCGGCGCTGGCAGCGGGGCACACAGCTTGGGCTGTGGCGCTGGGCCAGATCGGCCTGTCAGTTGGCATCAACCTGCCAGCGATCCATCAAAAGATGGCCCGGTTTCATCGGGCGAACGGCAATCCTGTGGGCGAAGCGTTTCGTGCGCTGAGCGCGCAGCGCCTGAAGGATGCCGCGATCAGGCGTCAGGCAGCCGAGGTGGTTGGGGTCACTGTCCCACGCTCATCCGCGGGCCTTTGAAGTATTCCATCAACGCGGCCTGATCTTCGCCGCCAAGGCCTGCCGCTGTCAGCATTCGGTGGATTTCGGCACAGACGGCTGTCAGGGGCATGGCGGTGTGCGACTGGCGTGCCAGATCCTGCGCGCTGTCGAGGTCTTTCACCATGTTGTCGATGCGGCCGGTGCGTCGATAATCGCGCGTGGCAAAGCGAGGCATGTATTCCTGCAAGATCGCGCTGTCCGCGCGCCCGCCCTTCAGCGCCTTTGGGATTGACAGGGCATCCACTCCGGCAGCTTCGGCAAGGGCGGTGGCTTCGGCAACGGCAAGAAAGGTCAGCCCGCACAGCACCTGGTTGATAAGCTTCGTCGTCTGCCCGGTGCCCACCTGCCCCATGTGCGTCTGATTGGCGGCAACGTTCGCCAGAATGGCCTGTGCTTCGGCCACATCAACGGCGTCACCGCCCTGCATCAGGGTCAGCTGCCCCAAAGCCGCTTTCGGAATGCCGCCGGACAGCGGGCTGTCAACCCAACGCAGCCCCTTGGCCACCGCCTCTGTGGCAAGGGCGCGGGTGGTCTCGGGGTCGATCGAAGACATGTCGATGATCAGCGTGCCGGGTGCGGCCCCTTCAGCCACGCCTGCAGGCCCAAACACAGCGGCCCGCACGATCCGGGCTGCATTCAGGCTCAGGATCACCGCGTCTGCGTTGCGTGCGGCGTCGGCTGCGGTTGCGGCGGCCCTGGCGCCCAGGCTGACGAGGGCGGCAACCTTTTCGGGGTCAAGGTCAAACACGGTCAAGTCAGTGCCGGTGAGCGCAAGGCGCGACCCTATCGCCCCACCCATGGCGCCCGCCCCGATCAAAGCCACCGACGTCTTCATTCTGTCTGTCCTTTCAGCGCGGCCAAAATAGTCTCTGTTATAGCGGAAATCGGGGGTTCAATATCCACGCTAAGCCCTTCGCTGGCGGTTGGTGGTTCCAGTGCGGCGAACTGACTGTCGAGCAGAGAGAGCGGCATGAAATGCCCGGGTCGGTGCTGCATGCGTGCGGCAATGAGCGCGCGGCTGCCGGACAGATGGACAAAGGTCACCGGCCCCCCTGCGCCTTCGCGGATGTGGTCGCGGTAAACGCGTTTCAGGGCCGAACAGCCGATGATCATCGGAGCGTGGTCCTCAAGCTCCGCTGCGACGGCCGCAAGCCATGGCCAACGGTCTGCATCGGTCAGCGCAATGCCTGCGCGCATCTTTTCGACATTGCTTGGTGAATGGAGATCGTCACCGTCGCGGTAGGGTATGCCCAAACGGGCGGACAGCGCCGCACCCACCGTGGATTTGCCGCAGCCTGCGACGCCCATGATCACGATCCGCAGGGTCATAGCGACGCCGTGATGCCGCCGTCGACGTAAAGGATGTGGCCGTTGACGAAGGTCGATGCCTCGGACGCAAGGAAGATGCAGGCGCCCACCAGCTCGTCCACCTTGCCCCAACGGCCTGCCGGGGTGCGCTTTTCCAGCCAGGCTGAAAACGCCGGATCGGCAACCAGTGCGGCGTTGAGCGGCGTGTCGAAATAGCCGGGGGCAATGGCGTTGCAGTTCAGCCCGTGCCGTGCCCAATCGGTTGCCATGCCTTTAGTCAGGTTGCCAACCGCGCCCTTGGTGGCGGTGTACGGCGCAATTCCGGGCCGGGCGAGTGCGGTTTGCACACTGGCGATGTTGATGATCTTGCCGCGCCCCCGCCCGATCATGTGGCGGGCGACTGCTTGGCCAACGTGAAACACCGAAGCGATGTTGGTTTGCAGCAGCCGCTCGAACGCGTCGGCCGGAAAATCCTCCAGCGGGCCGCGATATTGCATGCCTGCGTTGTTCACCAGAATGTCGATCGGGCCGATGGTGGCTTCAAACCCGTCTATAGCGGTGCGCACGGCAGCATGGTCGGTGGCATCAAACAGCAGCGTCCTTGCCCCCGGAATCTTCTCCGCAGCAGTGGCAAGTTTGGCCGCATCCCGGCCGTTAAACACGACCTCGGCTCCGGCTTCAGCCATGCCGACAGCAAGCGCCAGGCCGATGCCTTGCGAAGAACCTGTCACCAGCGCGCGCCGACCCGTCAGATCAAAGAGGTTCCGTCCCAAACGCGTTTCCCTTCGGATTAACTCTCGACAGAGCGCCATTGCTCCGTTTATGTTATCGATAACAAAACCTGTCAAGTGGCGAGGCGCGAGCATAATGACAAAGCCTGAAATCCTTCAAGTCGGTCCCTATCCGGAATGGGACCAAACCCCGCTGGACGCCAGCTTTACCATGCATCGCTACTTTGAGGCCGAGGACAAGGCCGCCTTTCTGGCCCATGTTGGCCCGGCAGTTCGCGGCATAGCCACGCGCGGCGAATTGGGGGCGAATGCCGCAATGATCGCCGCCTGCCCGCAGTTGCAGGTGATCAGCGTTTACGGCGTTGGCTACGACGCGGTTGATCTGGAGGCGTGTCGCGCGCGCGGAATTCGGGTGACGAATACCCCCGATGTGCTGACCAATGACGTGGCAGATCTGGGCGTGGCGATGATGCTGGTGCAGTCACGTGGCATGATCGGCGCGGAAACCTGGGTGCGCGACGGGTCATGGCAAGCCAAGGGGTTGTACCCGCTGAAACGCAAGGTATGGGGTCGGACGGCGGGGGTGCTCGGGTTAGGCCGCATCGGATTCGAGGTGGCAAAGCGCTTGCAAGGCTTTGACATGGATATCGCCTATTCCGACATCGCCGCGAAAGACTATGCCCCGAACTGGGCTTTCATTGCCGACCCTGTTGCGCTGGCGGCGCGGTCGGATTTCCTGTTCGTCACCCTGGCCGCTTCGGCAGCGACGCGGCATATCGTCGGCAAGTCGGTGATCGCTGCACTGGGACCGGAAGGCATGCTGATCAACATCAGCCGCGCCTCCAACATCGATGAGGCGGCCCTGCTGGAGGCCCTGGAAACCGGCGCGCTCGGCTCTGCGGCGCTGGATGTGTTCGAGGGTGAACCGAAGCTGAATCCAAGGTTCCTTGCGTTGCCCAACGTGCTGCTGCAGCCGCATCACGCCAGTGGCACCATTGAAACCCGCAAAGCGATGGGGCGTCTGGTGCGCGACAATCTTACCGCCCATTTCGCAGGTCGCCCGTTGCCAACGCCGGTGCTTTGATGCGGGCGATTGTCATCCACGCCGCAAAGGACTTGCGAATTGAACAGCGCCCGGAAGAGGTGCCAGGCCCCGGTCAGGTGCGCTTGCGCCTGGCCACCGGCGGGGTTTGCGGGTCTGATCTGCACTACTACAACCACGGTGGTTTTGGCGCAGTGCGGCTGAAGGAGCCGATGATCCTTGGCCACGAGGTGTCTGCTTATGTCGAAGACCCTGGGACCTCCGGCCTCACTCATGGGCAGCTTGTCGCGGTGTCACCTAGCCGGCCTTGCAGCACATGCAAATTCTGCCTTGAGGGACTGCCAAATCAGTGTCTCAACATGCGGTTTTACGGCTCTGCAATGCCGTATCCGCATATCCAGGGGGCGTTCCGCGAAGTGCTGATCGCAGACGCCGCCCAATGCGTTGACGCCACCGGCCTGACGCCCGGCGAAGCAGCGATGGCAGAACCCCTCGCCGTGACACTGCACGCCACTTCCCGGGCTGGGCAGATGCTGGGAAAGCGCGTCCTCGTCACCGGCTGCGGGCCTATCGGCACCCTCGCGATCCTTGCTGCCTGCCGTGCTGGCGCGGCTGAGATTGTGGCGACGGACCTGTCCGATTTCACCCTGTCGCTTGCCCGCAAGGTCGGCGCCGACCGCACCATCAACATGGCCACCACCCCAGACGCAATGGCCGCCTATGCCAGCGACAAGGGCCATTTCGACGTGCTCTACGAATGCTCCGGTGCCGCACCCGCGCTGGCTGCCGGGATCGCCGCCCTTCGGCCACGCGGCATCATCCTGCAACTTGGCCTGGGCGGCGACATGACCCTGCCGATGATGGCGATCACCGCAAAGGAGCTTGATCTGCGCGGCTCCTTCCGGTTCCACGCCGAGTTTGCAACCGGCGTCGCCCTCATGCAGAACCGGCTGATTGATGTCACCCCGCTGATCACTCACACGATCCCGCTTGACCGGGCCGAGGACGCGTTTCAGCTTGCCTCTGACCGCTCACGTGCCATGAAGGCCCAGATCGTCTTTGCCTGATCACCTTCGCTTAAGGACGCACCATGTTCTACGAAGCCCACGATTCCCGCTTTCAGCGTTTCGTCATGTTCAATGCGCCGGTCAAGAAACTTGCCACCGGTTTTGACTGGGCCGAGGGGCCGGTCTGGTTTGGTGATGCCGGCTGCCTGCTATTCTCCGACATCCCGAACAACCGGATCATGCGCTGGTCGCCCGACGGCCTGACCACCTTCCGCCAGCCGTCTGACTATGCCAACGGCCACACCCGCGACCTGCATGGGCGCCTGATCTCGTGCCAGCACGGCAGCCGATCGGTCACGCGTACCGAACATGATGGATCGATCACCACCATCGCCGACAGCTACCATGGTAAGCGCCTGAATTCGCCCAATGATGTGATCGTGAAATCCGATGGTTCGATCTGGTTCACCGATCCGCATTACGGCATCATGACGAATTACGAAGGGTTCAAAGCCGACGAAGAACTGCCCCGCCACGTCTATCGCATCGACCCGGATGGCAGCATCGACGCGGTGATCACCGATATGAATTGCCCCAACGGCCTTGCCTTTTCCCCCGACGAAAGCCTGCTCTACGTCGCCGATACCGGGCGGATGTATTCCGATGACCCGCAACACATCCGCGTCTTCGACATGGCCTCTGGTCGGCCAAAGAACAGCCGCATCTTCCACACCATTAGCCCCGGTTGCGCCGATGGCATCCGCTGCGATAGCGATGGCAACCTCTGGTCCTCGGCCGGCGACGGGGTGCATTGCATCGCCCCCGACGGCACGCTTCTGGGCCGCATCCTGATCCCGGAAATCGTTTCGAACATCTGCTTTGGCGGGCGGGCCAAGCATCAATTGTTCATCACCGCGACCACCTCGCTCTACTCCGTCATCCTCAACCGCAAGGGCGCCCAATGGCCGTGACCGCAGACATCGGCCTGATCGGCCTTGGCACCATGGGCTCCGCTCTCGCCCTCAACATCGCCGAAAACGCCGCCCCCATCGCGGTCTGGAACCGCACCACGGCCAGAACGCACGCCTTCCACGCCGAAGCCGCAGACCTCGCCCCCCGCATCACCCCATGTGACACGCTGGAGGCCCTCGTCGCCGCAATCCGCCCACCGCGCGCGATCATCCTGATGGTCCCGGCAGGGCAGGCGGTTGACGACCAGCTTGCCGCGCTGACGCCCTACCTTGCCGCTGACGATCTGGTGATCGACGCCGGCAACGCCAATTTCCACGACACCAACCGCCGCGCCAGGGCCGGTCTGTCGTTCCATTTTCTTGGCATGGGTGTGTCTGGCGGTGAGGAAGGCGCGCGCCACGGCCCCGCCATCATGGGTGGCGGTGAAAAGGCTGATTGGGACCGCGTCGCCCCGATTCTGACCGCCATTGCGGCCAAACATGAAACTGAGGCTTGCGCCGATTGGATGGGTCCGGAAGGAGCAGGGCATTTCGTGAAGGCCGTGCACAACGGTATCGAATACGCCGACATGCAGATGATCGCTGAGGTTTACGGCATGATGCGCGACGGTTTCGGCCTGCCCGCCCCCGCCATCGGCACGACGTTCGAGCGTTGGAACAATGGTGTCCTGCAAAGCTATCTGATCGAGATTTCGGCTGCGGTCGCCGCCGCGACTGACCCCCTTACCGGGGCCGCGATGCTGGATGTGATCCTCGACAAGGCCGGCCAGAAAGGCACCGGCCGCTGGACCGCGATCGAGGCGCAGCACCTCGCCGCCCCGATCCCGGTGATCGAGGCTGCGGTGGCCGCCCGCAACGTCTCGGCCCGACTTGACGAACGCAAGGCGGGTGAGGCCGTCTATGGCCCCGCCCCCGAACGCCTGCCCGCCGGCATGCTGAGCGAGGCAGACCTTGAGGCGGCGCTGACGGCGGGCAAGATCCTTTGCTACGCTCAGGGTTTCACCATGACTGCGGCTGCTGGCCCGGCATTTGGCTGGAACCTGCAACTGCCCGCCATCGCCCGCGTATGGCGCGCGGGCTGCATCATCCGCTCGGCAATGCTGGACGACATGGCGCAAGCCTTGACCGAAGATCCCGCCCGCAACCTGATGCTTGCGCCGCTTTTCACCGCGCATCTGAAACGCTCGTTGCCCGCACTGCGCCGCGTTGTCTCAGCCGCGGCACTGCATGGCCACGCGATGCCCGCTCTGTCGGCCGGTCTTGCCTGGTTCGACGCGATGCGCACCGCCTGCGGCACCGCGAACATGATCCAGGCCCAGCGCGACTTTTTCGGCGCGCATGGCTTTGAACGGCTGGATGGCGCAGACCGTCCGCATGGCCCTTGGGCGATGGCCTAACGCTGGTCTTAAGGCGGCTGAAAAATGAAAAACCCCCGCAACAGAAACTGTTGCGGGGGTTTTTCGGTAAATGGTGCCCAGGAGAGGACTCGAACCTCCACGTCTTGCAACACTGGTACCTGAAACCAGCGCGTCTACCAATTCCGCCACCTGGGCAAGTGTCGTGGTGGCGATCTAAAGGGGCCGAAAGCCGGTGTCAACCGGGCGAGGCCAATTTTCCTAGCCTCCGCGTTCTGTGGCAGGTTGCGCCGATGTGCGTCACCTTTTGCGACTTGTTCCGATAGGCCCGCGCCGTTATTCAGGCTGGCAAGTCGACAGCGCACAAAAAGGGGCTCGAGCAGATGAGCAAGCTTGTCACCATATTTGGCGGATCGGGTTTTGTTGGCCGCTACATTGCCCGGCGCATGGCCAAAGAGGGCTGGCGTGTGCGCGTTGCGGTGCGCCACCCGAACGACGCGCTGTTCGTGCGCCCCTACGGCACGGTCGGCCAGGTAGAGCCGATGGCCTGCAACATCCGCGATGATGCCAGCGTGCGTGGGTTGTTGCGGGGTGCCGATGCGGTGGTGAATTGCGTTGGCATCCTGAACCGGTCGGGTCGAAATACGTTTGACGCGGTGCAAGCCGAAGGTGCCGGACGCATCGCCCGAATTGCCACCGAAGAACGGGTTGGTACGCTGGTGCAAGTTTCGGCCATTGGGGCAGACGCCGGGTCAGACAGCGCCTATGCACGCACCAAAGGCGAAGGCGAGGCGGCTGTGCTCGCGGCGTTTCCGACTGCCGTGATTCTGCGCCCGTCGATCGTGTTCGGCACCGAAGACGGCTTTTTCAACCGATTTGCCGCGATGAGCCGACTGGGGCCTATCCTGCCAGTGGTGGGTGCCGAGACGCGGTTTCAGCCGGTCTATGTGGATGATGTGGCCGCTGCGGCGGTAAAGGGCATCCTTGGGCAGGCGGCCCCCGGCGTTTATGAGCTGGGTGGGCCTGATGTCGATACGTTCCGTGGGCTGATGCGGCGGATGCTTCTCGTGATCCATCGCCGCCGAATGGTAGTGAACGTGCCGTTCTTCCTGGCGCGCGCGATGGGGTTTGGCTTTGACATGCTGCAGGCCGTGACGCTGGGCCTGATTGAAAACAGGATGATCACGCGGGATCAGGCGAAGAACCTTGCGCGCGACAACGTCGTGGCTTTCGGTGCGAAGGGCTTTGCGGAACTTGGCATCACGCCCACGGCGATGGCTGCGGTGCTGCCGGAATATCTGTGGCGCTATCGTCCGTCGGGACAGTATGCGGCGATCAAGGACTCGGCCAAGAACCTCAAGAAGTCCTAAGTCTTGGACAACACCATTACAGCAGCATTTCTGGGCCTTGTTGAAGGGCTTACTGAGTTTATTCCGGTCTCATCCACCGGCCATCTGTTGTTGGCGGGGCATTTCCTGGGCTTTGAAAGCAAAGGGAAAACCTTTGAGGTCGTGATCCAGCTTGGTGCGGTGCTGGCGATCCTTTCGGTCTATGCGGCGCGGCTTTGGCAGGTGTTCTCGACCCTTGGCAGCGATCCCGCATCCCGCCGTGCGCTGGTGTCGGTTCTGCTGGCGTTTCTTCCGGCGGCTGTGATCGGGGTGTTGGCGCATGATTTCATCAAGACAGTCCTGTTCGAGACGCCGATGCTGATTGCGGTGATGCTTATTCTGGGCGGGGTGGTACTGCTGTTCGTCGAACGCCTGGCCCCGGTGCCGGTGCACGACGATGCGATGGCCCTGCCGTTTCGCAAGGCGCTGATCATTGGGGCGGTGCAGTGTCTGGCGATGGTTCCAGGTGTCAGCCGGTCTGGTGCTACCATCGTCGGCGCGCTGATGCTGGGCGTTAGCAAGCGCGCGGCGGCCGAGTTTTCGTTCTTTCTGTCAATGCCGACGATGGCCGGCGCTTTTGCCTATGACTTGTATGCCAACCGCGATGTGTTGGATTTCTCTGCGCTGAGCGACATCGCGGTGGGTTTCGTAGTGGCGTTCGTTACAGCGGCGTTGGTGGTCAGATGGGTGCTGTCATACCTCACCCGCCATGGCTTTGCCCTGTTCGGCTGGTGGCGAATCATCGTCGGGTCGATCGCCTTGGGCCTCCTTTTGGCTGGGTTTTGACGATATATGTAATTAGTACTTACCTATTTTGGGAAAAATGAGACAGAAAAACTGTCCTACCCAAGAAAAAACCTTAATTTAGGTCAACACTCCTTACTTTTATTCGAAACAGATCGGCGCTAACAAGGCGGTCCCGGTGCGGGATATGGGAGGCGCAGCCTTGGCAACGCAGAAAATGCTGAAATTCGTGACTTTGGGCAAGGAAATGCCCGAGAAGCGTGCTGCCAGCATGCGCGCGCAGGATTTCGACGAGATTTACCGCGAGTATGCTGCCGACAAGGCCGCCGAACAGGCCGGGCGCTGCAGCCAGTGCGGCGTGCCCTACTGTCAGTCGCATTGCCCGCTGCACAACAACATCCCCGACTGGCTGAAGCTGACCGCCGAGGGCCGGCTGGAAGAGGCCTATGAGCTGAGCCAGGCCACCAACACCTTCCCCGAGATCTGCGGCCGCATCTGCCCGCAGGACCGGCTGTGCGAAGGCAATTGTGTGATCGAACACTCGGGCCACGGGACCGTGACCATTGGGTCGGTCGAAAAGTACCTGACCGACAAGGCCTGGGAGATGGGCTGGGTAAAGCCTATCCGCCCACAAGCGGAACGGCCTGAAAGCGTGGCGATCATCGGCGCGGGCCCCGGGGGCCTTGCGGCTGCCGACGTGCTGCGCCGTAAGGGCGTGCAGGTAACAGTCTATGACCGCTATGACCGTGCGGGCGGGTTGATGACCTACGGCATTCCGGGATTCAAACTGGAAAAACCCGTTGTAATGCAACGGATTGAGCAGCTGGAACTGGGCGGCGTCAACTTTGTGCTGAACTGCGCCGTCGGGGTCGATCTGAGCTTTGATGCGATCCGTGGCCAGCATGATGCGGTGCTGATCGCCACCGGCGTCTACAAATCGCGCGACATCGAGGCGCCGGGCGTGGGTGCGGCGGGCGTGGTCAAGGCGCTGGACTATCTGACTGCAAGCAACCGCCAGAGCTTTGGCGATGAGGTTGCGGACTTTGACAGTGGTGAGCTGAATGCCAGCGGCAAGCGTGTGGTGGTCATCGGTGGTGGTGACACGGCGATGGACTGTGTGCGCACGGCGGTGCGGCAGGGGGCGCTGAGCGTGAAGTGCCTGTACCGCCGTGACCGGGCCAACATGCCGGGCAGCCAGCGCGAAGTGGCGAATGCTGAAGAGGAAGGCGTTGAATTCGTGTGGCTTTCCGCGCCGAAGGGCTTTACCGGCGGCGTCGAAGTTGACGGGGTGATGGTGCAGAAGATGCGCCTTGGCGCGCCGGATGCGACGGGGCGGCAAAGCCCGGAGGTGATTGAAGGGGCCGATTATGTCGAACCCGCCGATCTGGTGATTCAGGCGCTGGGGTTTGAGCCGGAAGACCTTCCAACGCTGTGGAATGTGCCGGAGCTGAAAGTGACCCGCTGGGGCACGATCAAGGCGGATTTCCGCACGCACGAGACGAACCTGCCGGGCGTCTATGCCGCCGGTGATATCGTGCGCGGGGCGTCGCTGGTGGTCTGGGCGATCCGCGATGGCCGCGAGGCGGCGGATGCGATCCTGGGCTATCTGAAACAGCCCGAAGTGATGGCTGCGGAATGATCTTCTTTGCGTCTACCGCGCGTCTTCTTTCCGTCTACACGCGCGGTGTATGCGGGATTTGTTAAACGTCAGCTTGGCTGACCTTGTCTGGAAGGAATGACGGTTGTGAGAGTGACCCTCGCCCTTACCTTGCTGCTCACCCCGGTTCCGGTGCTTGCCGGCACCTGGACCGCGCCCGAGGGCTGTGAGGTGTTCATGACCGTGCAGTCCAAGGGCTGCCGGGTGTCGCAGTATTACCGCTGTGTCGCCGACCCGCATGGCGACCAGTGGCGGGCGGATTTCGATCAGGAGGGCGTCTACTTTCTGTCGCATATCGACGGCGAAGGGCAGTGGGTTGAAAGCTATGATCTGAACCCGACCGTGCGCCAGACGCTGGACCCGAACGCGCAGGACCCGGCCTCGTTTTCGGAATTGATGGCCAGCGGGATGGATACCTTTGCCTTCGGTCTTTCGCGCGAGGATGGCGGGCTGTCTTCGGTGACCGGCTTTGACCGGCTGACCGGGCAGACCGCGGTGATCGACGGCATCACGCTCAGCCAGACCGAGTTCGACTACACCGAGGTGGACCCCATGGGCAACGTCCTGCGCCGGTCGCGCGGGAATGAATATGTGCACCCCGAATGGCGGCTGTTCTTTTCCGGCCCGTCGGAATGGGACCCCGGCGACGGGAATTTCTTGCCGATGGACGGCAGCCCGATGGAGTTCATCTTTCCGGGCGAGCCGGGGTTCCTGAAGACGCAGCCGATCTACGATTGCGATGCGGTGATGAGCAGCCTGCCGGATCAGGGCGAGGCCGTGCTGCCGGTGGTAGCGAAATGACCGCGTGGCGCATCGCTATTGGTGCTGTCGCGGCCACACTGGCCTTGCCAGCCGCGGCTGCGGATTGGGCAGTTCCGCCTGGATGCAGCGGTTTCCTGACGGTGCAGTCGAAGGAGTGCCGGGTCTCGAACCACTATCGCTGCAGCAACGATTCGCCAGACCGCCAGTGGCAAGCCGATTTCGATGTGGATGGGTTGATGCTTTTGACCCAGACCGACGCGGAAGCGAGGCAGTGGCGGATTGTCGATCCGCGCAAAGGAACGGACCTGTCCTTGGACCCGATGTCGTCCGCCATCCCAAAGCTGTCCGACCTCCTCAGATACAACCCGGACACTGCCTTGGAGCAGTGGATGACGGGAGCGGACGGGAAGAAGACTTTCTTCCTCGGCTTCGTGCAAGTGATCGACGAGGCTGTTGTGATCGACGGGATCGCTTTGCAGCGGACGGTGTTCAATATCTCGAAATCAGTCGGCGACACCCGGGTTGTGTCCGGAGAACGTGGGTTTGGATTTGTGCATCCCGAGTGGCGGCTGATGTTCGCAGGCGCGGGAGAACGGTTCGAAGGTGACATGTCAAATTACAAACCACACGACGGATCGCCTGTCGACTTTGTCTTTGCTGACGAGCCGGGGTTCCTTTCGACCCGGCCAATCCATGATTGCGAGATGATGGTATCTTCGGCGGAAATCCTTGGATCGACCAATTCCTTGAGAGACTTGCCATGAGCGACCCCATCGAAGGCCATTGCCTGTGCGGTGCTGTAACGATCCGGGTGGCGGGGGCGCATGATCCGCAGCCGGGGGCATGCCATTGCCGGATGTGCCAGCGCTGGTCAGGCGGGCTGTTCCTCTGCTTCAACGCCGATGCGGCGGGTGTGACGGTGACGGGACCGGTGACTCGCTTTGCCTCGTGCGACTTTGCCGAGCGGGCGTTCTGTGCCGTCTGCGGCAGCCATCTGTGGATGCGGAGCATCGGACCGGACGAGATCGCCTATGAGCTTATGCCAGGCCTCTTCGATGCGGTGCTGAGCGCGCCGTTGCGGTCTGAGGTTTACTCCGACCGGGCGATGGCCTCGGTACAGCTGGCGGGCGCGCACAAGCGCGCGACGCAGGCGGAATATGAACAAAAGCACCCTTTTGTGCAGGGAGATGCGCGATGATCTATGATGACGCCTGGGTTGCCGGGGAAGAGGCAAAACGTGCCTGGCTGGATGCCAACGGGCTTTACCGCGCCGAGGATGAGCATTCGTCCTGCGGCGTGGGGCTGGTTGTTTCGATCAGTGGCAAGCCTTCCCGCAAGGTGGTGGAAAACGGGATCAACGCGCTCAGGGCCGTGTGGCACCGGGGCGCGGTGGATGCAGATGGCAAGACGGGCGATGGCGCGGGGATCCATGTGCAGATCCCGGTCAAGTTCTTCTACGACCAGATCCGTCGCACCGGGCATGAGCCGGATGTGGCAAAGCTGGTGGCGGTGGGGCAGGTGTTCCTGCCGCGCACGGATTTCGGCGCGCAGGAACGCTGCCGGACCATCGTGGAATCCGAAGTGCTGCGGATGGGGCATTACATCTATGGCTGGCGGCATGTGCCGGTGAACACCGAGGTGCTGGGCGACAAGGCCAATGCGACGCGGCCCGAGATCGAGCAGATCCTGATCCGCTGCGACAAGGACATCGACGCCGAGGCGTTCGAGCGCGATCTGTACATCATCCGCCGCCGGATCGAGAAGGCGGCGTTGGCGGCGCATATCCAGGGGATGTATCTGTGCAGCCTGTCCTGCCGCAGCATCATCTACAAGGGGATGATGTAGGCTGAGCAGGTGGCGGTGTTCTACCCCGACTTGATGGATGAA
>NZ_JANMET010000286.1:0-9537 GCF_031377265.1 Tabrizicola sp.
CCAATCTGCACCATATCGGTCGAGGTCAGGCCCGCCATGAACCCCGCAGCCCGCCCAATCGCCGCACACAACCGCGTCGTGGTCGTCTTGCCATTCGTGCCGGTAATCAGCGCGACGGGAATGTTGTGCAACGCGTCCCAATCGACGCCCTCCGGCAGGTCCCGGACCGGCCAACCCTGCGATCCCGCCCCGTGCCCTAATGTCACCACCTCGTCATCCACCAGCACTTCCAACCCCCGCCCCCGCGCCGCCGCCATCAGCGTCAGCAGCCCCGGGTTCGCCTCGGCCTCGGCCTCCTCGCGCAAACGCGGCACCAGGCTCGCGAAATCGGCGGGGTGTTTGTCCAACAGGGCCGCTGCACACAGGCCCCAGGCCGCCTCGGCCACTGACACGGCGGTATAAAGCCGGTCCTCCGGCGCCGAAATCGCCAGCGTGATGCCGCCCTGAAACGGATGGGCCAGCACCTGTTCCCCCCCCCAACCCACCGCGTCCAGCACCCGGCGGGCATGCAGCCGCCACAGATCGGCCACCACACCTGGGTCAAACCGGGCATCCTCCACGTCCAGCATCGCGCCCGGACGGCCCCACAGCATCCCCGGCCCCGTGACCCGCCGCGCCTCCACCACCAAGGTCAATCCGCCGCCTCGCCACTTCCCCGCGCCAGCCGCACCCCACGCTCATCCCTGATCAGCATGTCACCGTCACCAATCAGCGCCTCGACCCCATCCGGCACCGGGTGAGGCCGCGTCACCACCGGGGCCGCATTGCTGCCCTCGGGTTTCTTGAAATAGATGATCTGCTTCCAGCAGCGTGCCGTGTCATCGCCGTTGATCACCACCAGATCGCCCTCGCGCGCCATCGTCAACGCATGGTCCAACGCCTCGGGCTCCTCGGGCTGGATCACGATCGCCGCAGGGTCAACCCCGGCCTTGATCAACCCCGCCCGCAACAGTTGCGGAATCTCGTCATGGCCCCGCCCGCGCCGGTTGGCATCGGCCTTGCAGATGAAATAATCGAAATGTGCCGCCAATATCCGCGCCGATTCCGCCACATCCTGGTCACGCCGGTCGCCTGGCACCGACACCACCAGTATCCGCTTGCCCGGAATATCCAACCGGTCCACCAGATCGGACAACGCCGCAAAGGCGGCCGGGTTGTGGGCATAGTCCAGAATGACCTTGAACGGATGCTCGTCAAATACGTTGGTCCGTCCCGGCACCTGGAAAAAGCTGGTGTCAAAGGTCCGCAACCCAAGCCGGATATTGTCCAGATCGACGCCAAAGCTGTACGCCATCGCCGTTGCAAACATGGCGTTGCTGACGTTGTACATCGCCTTGCCTTCCATCGTCGCGGGGATCAGATGCGACCACAGCACCGGCAGATGCGTGCCGTTGTTGTAAATCGTGATCATCTCGCCGTTCATGCCGCGCTCCAGCACCACCGCCCGCCCGCCAGAGCGGATATGCTCCTTGACCAGCGTGTGGTTGGATTTGGTCGTGACATAGCAGATGTGCTTGGCACTGGCGAAATCGGCCATCCGCAGGCAATGGATGTCATCGGCATTCAACACCACGGTGTCCGTCGCCGTCTCGATCACTACCCGTTTGACCTTGGCCAGTTCCTCGACCGTGTTGATGCCACCCAGACCCAAGTGATCCTCGGTCACGTTCAGACAGGCCGCCACATCGGACCGCGAATAGCCCAGACCCGCCCGCACGATGCCGCCCCGCGCCGTCTCCATCACCGCAAAGTCGATGGACGGATCGCGCAGCACCATCTGGGCCGAAGTAGGACCAGTCATGTCGCCTTTTACCGTCACCTTGCCATCGACATAGACCCCGTCGGTCGAGGTCAGGCCGACCAGGTGGCCGCAGCATTTCATGATATGGGCCAGCATCCGGCTGGTGGTGGTCTTGCCGTTGGTGCCGGTGATCGCCGCAATCGGGATGCGCGACTTTGACCCCAGCGGGAACAGCATTTCCATCACCTTGCCCGACACATCGCGCGGCGTGCCTTCGGACGGGGCGACGTGCATGCGAAAGCCCGGTGCCGCGTTCACCTCGACAATCGCGCCGCCGATGTCCTTGTAGGATTTGGTGATGTCGTCGATCAGGAAATCGACGCCACCGACGTCCAGCCCGATGGCGACCACGGCGCGCTCGGCCATGTCCTTATTGTCGGGGTGCACGGTGTCGGTCACATCAATCGCGGTGCCGCCGGTCGACAGGTTGGCGGTGGACCGCAGATAGAAGAGCCGCCCCGCCTCCAGCACCGACTCGGCCGTCATCCCCGCCTCTTGCAACAGGCGTTCGGCTTGGGCATCAAGTTCAAGGTTGGTCAGCACTTTCTGGTGGCCGATGCCGCGGCGCGGGTCCTTGTTCACCTCATCCACCAGTTGGGCGATGGTCATCACCCCATCACCGATCACATGCCCCGGCACGCGCTTGGCGGCGGCCTCCAGCGAGCCGTTGACCACCAGCATCCGGTGGTCAAAGCCGGTAATGAAGCTTTCGACGATCACCCCGCTGGATTTGCCCTGCGCATAGGCCTCGCCATGGGCGGTTTCGACCTGTTCGTCGGTCATCAGGTTGATCGACACCCCGCGCCCGTGGTTGCCGTCCAGCGGCTTGACCACTACCGGAAAGCCGATGCGGCGGGCCGCGCGGGCGGCATCTTTGGCGGAGTAGACGATCAACTGCTTTGGGACCGGCAGGCCCAAATCGTTCAACAGCCGAGAGGTTTCGGATTTGTCGCCGGCGATCTCGACCCCGATGCAGCGGGTTTCCGAGGTGATCGTCGCCATGATCCGCTTTTGGTATTTGCCATGACCGAACTGCACCAGCGAATGTTCATTCAGTCGCAGCCAGGGAATGTCGCGTTCCTCAGCGGCCTTGACGAGGCTTGCGGTCGAAGGCCCCAACTCGCGCCGTTGGGCAGAGAGGACGAAGCTAGTCATCTCGGCAGCGAAATCGAATTCTGGGTCAAAGGCATAATCGACCATCGCTTTTACCGGGTCAGGCAGGATGTGCATCAATAGCCGGATCGCCAGCGTGCAGGCATCAAGGCCCACGTCGCGCTGCTTGTAGGCATAGACCATGTTGTACTGGCCAGGGCTCCCGGTTGACCGCGTGCGCCCAAAGCTGACGTCGGACCCGGCACTGCCCTGTATCTCCAGCGCGCAGTGTTCCAGTATATGGCCGAACCAGGTGCCCTCATCCTCGCGCAACCGGCGCAAGAAACCGCCCTCGACGCGATAAGAGCAGCCGTGTTCGGCCAGACCCGGAAGGGCATCAACCAGCGCGGTGATGAAACCTTCGCCCAGCTTGACCGAGGGCCAGTCTTCCAGCACTCCAAGGTCGATCACATGGCGGATTACGGGGAAACTTGCCCAGAGATTGGGGCCGACATAGACATTGGTCGAGACGATCTTCATGGCGCTTAGCTCCCCTTGACGCGCGGGAATACTTGCCCCCGCACTTATGTTGTATTCTCAGGCTCCCTTTGTTCCGTCCTCGGCCGCCAGCGGCCCATGGCCAAGCTCCGCATCCGGCGGAAAGGCCTTACGCTCGCGCAGGTCGTAGCGACAGCCCTCGCCCATCACGTCGACGCGCAGGCCAAGCAGGCTGAGCGCCTGGCCTGGCCGCGCATTCCACATCGAGGAATGGGTCATCTGGCCGGCGTCAACCACGGTGACGGTGCCGGATCCCACAACCTCCAGCATGTTGTTCGGGCCGATGAAGGCGGCAGTATCCTCGTCGATCCCCAAGCCAATCAGGAAGGGGTTGTAGGAGGATGCGGTCAAAAGCCGCCCCAACCGGTTGCGCTGGGTGAAATGCTGATCGATGATCACGGCATTGGTCAGGCCCAGACCGGGGGCAAGCGTCACCGCCCCTTCGACCGGACCCACATTGCTTTGGCCGCCGCCGATCATGTGTTCCGACATGACCGAGGCCCCTGCCGAGGTCCCCGCGACCGCCACGCCCGCCGCATTGCGCCGCCGGATCGCCTGCGCGATCGCGGTGCCGCCAAGGATGGTCGACAGCCGCAACTGGTTACCCCCGGTGATGAAGATGCCGGTGGCGCGGTCCAGCATCTCGACATAGCGGGGGTCTTCGCAATCGGCGCGGCTGGTGATCGGCAGGTATTCGACCCGCCCGGCGCCAAGGTCGCGGAAGATCCGGTTGTAATCCGCCCCGGTGGTTTCCAGTTGCGAGGCGGTCGGGATCACCACGATATCGGCTGCAGCCCCGCCGGAAAGTTCGACAAAGCGACGGTGGATCTGCCTGTCCTTGACCCGGTCCTCACCGCCACCAATGGGGATGATGAAGCCACGTTCTTCGGTTCGGTTCAGTTTCGCAGGGCACATTCGCCTGTTATTCTTTCATTGGATGACCGGGCCGCAAGCCCGGATGCAAAGGCTGTCTTCCCCCAAGGCCCCCCGTCCTGCGACAATATCCGCCCCCGGGCGGCATGCAGCCAGCAGAGACCACAACCATAGCCGTCCGCGCTTGCCGATCACAACCGCCTTTTTCGTAGGGTTTGGGTGGGTATGCGGTCCCGAGGTGGTGTCAAACAAGCGCGAACCAGCCTCAGTTTACCCAAACCCGCCAGCCGTCAGGCGGCGCAGAGTTGCCGCCACTCGGCGAGAGCGGCGGTGCGGTTGCCTGCCCCCGTTCACCCTGGCATCGGGCTATGTGCCCACATGGGCCGCGCCAGAGGGGCAACCCCGGCTTTCTGACAGGGCGCATCATATGGAGTGGTTATCGGGTGCAGGACGGCCCGACTTCCCTGCTGTAGCCGTGCTGCGGGTCGCCGCAGGGGCCACAATGCGCCAAGCCTTCACCGCTGCGGGTATCGACCCCGACGGCGCTATTGTGGGCATCCCCGCAGCCGCCTTCTAAGTTCTTCCGCTGGGCCACTACGGAAGCCGCCTGACCCCCGTTGCCGCAAGGTTTCGGGGATCTTTTTTCGTCAAAGTCGCGGAACGCTGACTTGTTGAACAACCGACCCGTCGCTGTCGAAAGAACAGAAGACTACCTTAAGTTGTGGGTTGTCGCGCTTGAACTTGGGCGAAAGTTCCGCCTGAAATTCGTTGAACTCCACGACCGCAAGGTTGTCGCCGCGTGCCTTCACGCGATAGAACTGCAAGCCGCCTTGAAATTCTAGTTCAAAATCATCGCGGTAGGCCGCCAAGTGGCATTTCAGGTCGCCAACCGTAAGTATGTCCGACATTCGCAATCCCCTTCTGAGTTTGCGTCTAGTTCGTATTCTGGCGGGCGTTGTTGCAGACTCTGACGGTCGAGGATTCACATTGCGAAGCCATGCGGTTAGACGTGAGGCATGAGCAAGCCATCGCCCGCCCGCGACCGTACCACGAACTGGTCCAGCTACACTGCGGCGCTTCGCAAGCGCGGCTCATTGCTGATCTGGCTGGACAAGGAGATGACCTGGCTTGCGTCGCATGACGGCGGGCCCGGTCGGCCTGCGGTGCTCTCGGATGCGGCGAACCGGTTCTGCCTGGCGAACCTGGACCGGGCCGTGCCTGACTACACGACCCGGTGCCAGGCAGAAGACGCTCGTCGTCCAGATCCCGTATCGGCGCTCTGATGGGCCGCTGAACCTGCTGGTTGACAGCACCGGCATCAAGTTCCCGGGCGATGGCGAGTAGCAGGCCCGCAAACACGGTGTTCAGGCGTGCCGCCAGTGGCGAAAGCTCCATCTGGCCATGGATACGGCCACGTCTGACATCCGGGCGGTGGAATTCACCCCCGGCAGCGATGGCGACAGTCCGGTCTTGCCAGAGCTGCTCGACCAGATCGCCGAAATCCAGATCCGCATCGCCCTCATCAACCGCTTCAACGCCCTCGGCACCGCCGAAATTGTCCGCATCGCCTGACATCAATGCGCAAAGGGGAGGTCATGCCTGAAACGTGAGTTACGCAACAACGCCCACCACACGTGCCGTCAGAATTGAAGCACCGCTCGCCTCTTCCACCCATCCAGCACCCCAACAACCCCCTAGCGCCCACAGCCAACCCCTTGAAATCCCTCACTCCCACCAGCTGACCCACCGCGGGTCGACAGTCCGACCTCCAGACGATCCTGGACTTCAAACTGAGTGTTCTGTTCAGCAGCCGTCAAACCAGCCTTGGCAGCCTCCAGAGGTTCGAACCGGTGGGGTAGCGCGCCAGCACGCAGCGAAGCTTTAATACCCGCCACCATCGGGGCCATAGCGCGTGCCTCAGTGGCTTGTCTGACCGGAACACTTACGGAGGGATCGCCCAGAGACTGGATCAGCCGATCATGCTCTTCACCCCATGTGGTGACCAGTGAAACGGCCTTCTGATAGCTCACCTTCCCGCATGGCCGATTCCAAACTTTCAGCCCAAGGGTCTTCTGATGACGTTCAGGAACCCGGCGACGGTAGAAGAACCGACCAGCATTCGCTTTGAGCCATCGAACGGTTTGATCCGCCATGTGCCCAAAACCCCTGAATTTGTGTCCAAGAATGGACGCCGCAGGGCCACTATACTCAATAAAATAAGAGAAATCAACGATATGGGAAAGTGGTGGGCGACCCTGGAACGGCCACCATTGCTGTAGGTGCTTGTTATCGCTGTTTCTAGGTGCGGGTTGAGGTGAGTGCGTCTCACCATCGTGTCTCACTTAGGGTCAACTCTGGCTGACTTACAGTAAGCGTCCGGCCTGACCGCAGTTATCGTGCGTTCCAGGGGAGCAGTTCGTTGATCCGATTGATTTTGTGGTCCGCGATGCACGTCAGTGTGTCGGCAAGCCATGCATGTGGATCGATGCCGTTGAGTTTGGCGGTTTCGATCAGGGTGTAGGCGATTGCGGCGGATTTCCCGCCTGTTTGCGATCCCACGAAGAGGTAGTTCTTACGACCCAAGGCGACAGGGCGCATCGCGCGTTCTGCGGTATTGTTGTCGATTTCCAAGATACCGTGATCGAGGTAGGGACGCAGGCGGGCCAGCCGGGTCAGGGCATATCGGATCGCGGCGGCCAGAGGGCTTTTGCCCGATATGTCATGGAGTTGGGTGTTCAGCCAAGCCTGCAGGTCGTTGAAGGCGGGTTTGGCCCCAGCCTGCCTGATCTCGACTCGTTTATCCGGTGGCAGCCCTCGCGCCGACTTCGCGACGGCGTAAAGCTGAGCAATCCGCCGGATGGCCTCGTCGGCGATGGCCGAGCCTTGGGCCTTGTGGACGTCGACGAACTTGCGCCGGACATGGGCGAGGCAGGCGACCTCGCGTATCTCGCCTGTGCGATACAGGTCTTCAAATCCGGCATAGCCATCGGCGTGCATCCAGCCAGTATATTCTGATAGATGATCCTTTGGGTGCTGCCCTTTGCGGTCGCACGAGAACTGATACCAACTGGCGGGAGGGATGCCGCCGCCCCATGGTCGTTCATCGCGCCCGTAGGCCCACAGCCGCGCCGTCTGGGTCTTGCCGTTGCCTGGAGCCAGCATCGCGACCGGGGTGTCGTCGACAAAGATCGCGCTCCCGCCAAGACATGCCGCCCAATGGCGTCAGCCAACGGCTCCAGCAATGCGGTGGATTTGCCGACCCAATCCGCCAGCGTTGAGCGATCCAGATCAATGCCTTCGCGGTCGAAGATCTGGCTTTGACGGTATAGCGGCAGATGGTCAGCATATTTATTGACCAGCACATGCGCCAGCAGGCCCGGGCCGGGACGCCCGCGCTCGATTGGCCGCGACGGCAGCGGGGCTTGGGTGAAGCAATCGCAGCTCGAGCAGGCCATCCGGGGCCGAACAATGCGGTTCACGACAAAGCGGCCAGGGACGTATTCCAACTCTTCGGTCACGTCTTCGCCTAACCTGCGCAGCTTGCCACCGCACTGAGCACACTCTGCGTTGCCCGGGCTCAGTTCGACTTCCACGCGCGGAATATGATCTGGGATCGGCTTGCGCTTTGGCTTGTCGGCGGGTGTATCCTCGGGCAGGCGCAGTTTTGCCGTAAGCGCGGCGATGGCCATCTCGGACATCTCCAGGGCCAGTTGCAACTGCTCTGAGGTCTCGGAGGATGCCCCGAAGCGATGGGCGCGGTGGCCTGCCAACTGGTGCCGCAACTTCTCGATCAACACCGCCTGCGACTTCACTTCGGCCAGCAAAAGTGCTGTGAACGCCCGCAGTTCTGCGGGGTCTTCCGGCAGCGATTTGGTGACATCCAGCATGGGCAATCATAGCAAAACAAGGCTTTTACTGGAATCCCATAACTGCAAATCCTTCAATTTATCCTGCGGTCAAAGGCCTCCAGGTGCGCAGCGGCAAGCGCCAGTCGATCCCTTCAAGCAGCATCGCCAACTGAGCAGGTGTCAGCGCGATCTTGCCGTCTTTTGCCAAGGGCCAGACAAACCGACCCTTCTCCAACCGCTTCGAGAACAGACACGCGCCCTGCCCATCCCACCAGATGATCCTGATCAGATCGCCCTGCCGTCCCCGGAACACGAACATATGGCCACTGAACGGGTTCTGTTGCGTCGTCTGCTCGGCCTGAGCCGCAAGTGCTGCAAAGCCCTTGCGCATGTCCGTCACGCCTGCGGCCAGCCAGACCCGCGCGTTCAACGGGACAGGTATCATCCCGACAGACCACGGATCAGACGGGCCAGCGCTTCGGGATCATAAGGCCCGCTGACCCGAAACCGATGCCCACCTGCAATCTCGATCTCAAGCAGGCAGTCGGGCAAGACGTTGCTGGGCAAAGTGGGCCTGGCGGCTTCTGAACGGGCAGGGTTCACAATCTCTACAGGCAAAAAGACCGGGGCATCCACAGCACCTGGCGCCGATCCCGGCGCATAGCGTGCATCCCGCAACCATTTGAAGATCATGTTGGCATTCAGCGCATATCGCCGCGCAACCTGCGCCACCGAAACGTCCGGCGCAGTCGTCTGAACACAGATCGACCGCTTCTCCTCGTCAGTCCAAAGCCGCTTCGTCCGCCGAACCACACCAAACCCCATAGTGTCCACTATCCGAAGCGGACACTATCTCACCCTCTATAAGCGCGGCAGGGCAGTCAGGCCGGACGCTTACATCCCAACTGTATCCTGCATCGACTTTCCTTTACCTATTCTTGTCATACGGGCCTCGCGCCCAAGTATCCGTTCAGGTTGAAAGAAAAGGCGGGGTGATCTTACTCACGGGCGGCCCTAAACGACCAAGAGGGGTGCGATCCGCCCCGCCAATGCACCGCAAAAGACACGCTGTGCACTAGCCCCGTTATCACATAGGGGCATCGGAAAATCATAAGACAAGAGGGGCCTGAGCAAAACACGCTGATGCCTTCCTCAAAATCTCATTGGCCTGACACAGTTCGCGGTTCTCACGCACCAGCTCTTTGATCCGCGCCTTCTCGGCACTGGTCTGGCCCGGCCGTTCGCCACCCTCACGCTGGACCTGGCGCATCCAAACGCGAAGGCTGTCCGGCGAACAGCCCAATTTGCCCGCGATCGCCGTCAGCGCCGCAGCTTCGCTCTGATACTCGTCGCGGTGTTCCATCG
>NZ_JANMET010000302.1:0-6414 GCF_031377265.1 Tabrizicola sp.
TCTTGCTGTTCCGGTCGGTTTCCGGCCAGCCCAAGGGAGGAAAGTCACCATGACCACCGTCCAGACCGCCCCGATTGCGGGACAAAAGCCCGGCACTTCGGGGTTGCGCAAGAAGACCCCGGTGTTCATGGGGCGGCACTACCTGGAGAATTTCGTCCAGTCGATTTTCGATGTGGTGGGGGCAGCTGGCAAGACGTTCGTGCTCGGCGGCGACGGGCGTTACTTCAACGTCCGGGCGGCGCAGGTGATCTTGCGGATGGCAGCGGCGAATGGGGCTGCGCGGGTGATCGTCGGGCAGGGCGCGATCCTGTCAACGCCGGCGGCCAGCCACCTGATCCGCCTGCACCAGACCGACGGCGGCATCATCATGTCTGCCAGTCACAATCCCGGCGGCCCGACCGAAGACTTTGGCGTGAAGTTCAACATGCCAAACGGTGGCCCCGCGCCCGAAGGCGTGACCGACGCGATGTATCACCGCACGACCACGATCAGCGAATATCGTGTTCTCGAAGCGCAGGATGTCGATCTCGGCCGGATCGGGCGACACGACCTTGGCGGCATGATTGTCGATGTGGTGGACCCGGTGGCCGACTATGCGGCGCTGATGGAAACGCTGTTCGACTTCGCGGCCATTGCAGCGATGTTCAAGGCCGGATTCCGGATGCGGATGGACAGCATGTGCGCCGTCACCGGCCCCTATGCGACCGATATTCTGGAACGGCGGCTTGGCGCTGCGAAGGGCACCGTGGTCAACGGCACACCCTTGCCGGACTTTGGCGGAATGCACCCAGACCCCAATCCCACCTGGGCCAAGGCGCTGATGGACGAGATGATGGGTGCGGGCGCGCCCGATTTCGGCGCGGCTTCGGATGGTGACGGCGACCGCAACATGGTGGTCGGGCGTGGGATCTATGTCTCGCCCTCTGACAGCCTTGCCGTGCTGGCCGCGAACGCGCATCTGGCCCCGGGCTACAAGGCCGGGCTGAAAGGCGTCGCGCGGTCGATGCCCACCTCGGCAGCAGCTGATCGGGTGGCGGATGCCCTGGGGATCGGCAAGTACGAAACGCCGACCGGCTGGAAGTTCTTTGGCAACCTGCTTGATGCGGGCAAGGCCACCATCTGCGGCGAAGAATCCTTCGGCACCGGGTCTGACCATGTGCGTGAAAAAGATGGCCTCTGGGCGATCCTGCTATGGCTGAACATTCTGGCAGTGCGCCAGCAATCGGTTGCCGACATCCTTGCAGAACACTGGGCGAAATACGGGCGCAATTACTACAGCCGCCATGATTTCGAAGCGATTGCCACCGACAAGGCCGATGCCATGTTCACCAGCTTGCGCGCCAGCCTTGCGGGCTTGCCGGGTCGGCAGATCGAGGGGATGACGGTCAGTGCCGCCGATGATTTCGCCTACACCGACCCCGTTGATGGTTCAGTCAGCACCGGCCAGGGGGTGCGCGTCATGTTCTCGGACGGCAGCCGCATTGTCTACCGGCTGTCAGGCACGGGCACCGAAGGGGCGACGTTGAGGGTTTATCTGGAACGCTACGCCGCGGGGCCTGACGGCCTTGCGCTGGATGCACAACAGGCGCTGGCGCCGGTGATCCGTGCGGCGCACAGCTTGGCAGGCATCGCAGCGCATACCGGACGCAACGCCCCGGACGTAATCACCTGAACGGCGAGAACTGACCTTCAACCGTCGCCCCTGTCGCTGACGTGCAGGCGCGTCGGGCGTCTGCTGACCTTGCCAACCGGGAGGGGCGCGGGATGAACGAGGTCAAGACAAGATCGGGGCGTCAGGCGCGGCAGATCCAGCGCGCAGCCAAGGGCGGTGGCATCGGGCGGCCCTACATTGTACGCAACATTCCAACCTACGACGTTCTGTCCGAGGAAAACCTGATCCGCATCGAAGCCGCGGCTGATCGGGTGCTGGCGGAAACCGGAATCGAGTTTCGCGATGACCCGGTGACGCTCGATCACTGGCGCAAGGCTGGTGCCGATGTTCAAGGGTTGCTGGTAAAATTCCCGCCCGGCATGCTGCGCGAAATCCTGAAGTCGGCCCCCGCCGAGTTCACCCAATACGCCCGCACTCCGGCGAATTCAGTACAGATCGGCGGGCGCAACGTGGTGTTCTCGCCTGCCTATGGCAGCCCATTCGTGATGGATCTGGATCGTGGCCGCCGCTTTGGCACACTGGACGATTTTCGCAATTTCATCATGCTCGCGCAATCCAGCCCGAACTTCCATCACTCTGGCGGTACGATCTGCGAGCCGACGGATATCGCGGTGAACAAGCGCCATCTGGATATGGTGCTGGCGCATATCGAACTGTCGGACCGGCCGTACATGGGCTCCGTCACCTCGGAATCCCGCGCCGAAGACAGTATCGAGATGAGCCGGATTCTATTCGGCGAGGCGTTTGTGAACGAATATTGCGTTATCTTGGGGAATGTGAACGTAAATTCACCTTTGGTCTGGGACGGCACGATGACCAACAGCCTGCGAGCCTATGCGCGGGCCAATCAGGCGGCGGTGATCGTACCGTTCATTCTTGGCGGCGCGATGGGACCGGTCACTAATGCCGGCGGCATCGTGCAATCGTTGGCCGAAACCATGGCTGGCTGCGCCCTGACGCAGCTGGAACGCAAAGGCGCGCCCGTGATCTTCGGCAACTTCCTCAGTTCGATGAGCCTGCGCTCCGGCTCTCCCACGTTCGGAACGCCAGAACCTGCAATTGGCAGCCAGGTGATCGGGCAACTGGCGCGGCGGCTGAACCTGCCGCTGCGCTGTTCAGGGAACTTCACGACCTCCAAACTGCCGGATGCGCAGGCGATGATGGAAGGCACCATTAGCATGCTTGCCGCCGTGCATTGCGGCGCAAATTTCATCCTGCACTCGGCAGGTTTTCTGGATGGACTGTTGAGCATGTCCTACGAGAAATTCATGCTGGATGCCGACCTTTGCGGCGCGCTGCACGTCTATCTGGACGGGATCAGGATCGACGACGATCAGCTTGCCGTCGATGCGTTTGCCGAGGTGGGCCCAGGCAACCATTTCTTCGGCTGCTCGCACACAATGAAGCACTATGAAACCGCATTCTGGGACAGCGATCTGTCCGACAACGAACCGTTTGAGAAGTGGGAGGCGGCGGGGTCAGAGGACGCGGCGATCCGGGCCAACCGGCTTTGGAAAAGGCGTCTGGCCGAATTTGAGGCCCCACCGCTTGACGTCGCCAAGCGCGATGCGCTGCATGATTTCGTGGCCCGCCGCAAAGCTTCCGAACCAGACAGCTGGTACTAAACCGAACGCCCTAGGCCCTCAGCCCGGTTTCCTCCAGCAGACCCTGACGCTTGGCCTCGTAGTAATAGCCCTTGGCATACCACATCACCGCCTGATCCTCACTGCCGTGCGAGACGATCCACGCCCCGCGTAGATAGCGGCCCGCATATTGCAGGTTGGTTTCTGCATCCAGCAAACCTTCGGGCGACCCTTGATAGCCCATCGTTCGCGCGGTTTGCGGCAGGATTTGCATCAGGCCATAGTATGGGCCGTTTCTTGCACCCGCATTGTAATCGCTCTCGCGCTGGATGATCCGGTGCAGCAGGCTTTCGGGGATATCGTGGATGGCCGCGTATTTGCGGATCAGCGCCCGCATCTCGGGCGTCTCGCCGGGGTGCAGATCGCCGCGTGACGGGGTGGAATCGCGAGAAGGTCGCCCGCAGGCACCCAGAAGTGGCGCTGCGAGCACAAGGCAAAGAGCCGTGCGGCGGGTGAAAGGCATAGGCAAGCTCCGGTGATTTCCCGTTGTTGTTTAGCGGCTTGCGGACAGCGGCTGCAAGTCGGCGGGTGGTCGGTGGGCGGGAACATGCGCTGTTGCCCTAACCGTTACCGATGCAGCGCAGATTTCGCTTAACCTTGTCCAGTTCTAGCTTAGGCTGTCACTCAAGGTGGAGGAGTCGCAGCAATGAAACTGACTGATAGCCGCGAGATCAGGGCAACACCGCAAACCGTTTGGCAGGCCATCTTGAACCCGGATGTTCTGAAAGACTGCATTCCGGGGTGTGAAAGCCTGACCGGGAGCGTCGCAGAAGGCTTCGAGGCGGCGGTCGTGCAAAAAGTCGGCCCGGTCAAAGCGCGCTTTGCTGGCGTTGTGCATCTGACCGATATCGTCGAAGGTCGGTCGGTCAGGATCTCCGGCGAAGGCAAAGGTGGTGCTGCGGGCTTTGCCAAGGGCGGCGCGGTGGTGACGCTGGAACCGATCCCCGAGGGCACCCGCCTGACCTATGATGTAGAGGCATCGGTTGGCGGCAAGATCGCGCAGCTTGGCAGCCGCATCATCGACGGTTTTGCCAAGAAGATGGCGGACGATTTTTTTGCCCGCTTTCAGGATGCGGTCGAAGGCCCGGATGAGGCGGAAGATGACATCGCAGAAAACGCAGATGTTGATTCAGGGGTCGAAAAGAAGAAGGGTTGGTTCAAGCGATTGATCGGGGGCTAACCCCTGGCGGCAAGCGACAATATCCTAGGGAGGAAGAGAATGACTAAAGTCACGATGACCGTGAACGGCAAATCCGTTTCGGGTGAGACGGAGGGGCGGACGCTGCTGTCGTCCTTCCTGCGCGACGGGCTGGGCCTGACCGGTACGCATATCGGCTGCGATACCAGCCAGTGCGGGGCTTGTGTCGTGCATGTTGACGGCAAGGCGGTGAAATCCTGCTCGATCTTCGCGCAGGATGTGGCCGGCGCGACGGTGAAGACCATCGAAGGGATGGCCAATGCCGACGGCAGCCTTGGTGTGCTGCAACAGGCGTTTCAGGATTATCACGGGTTGCAATGCGGGTTCTGCACGCCGGGCATGGTGATGACATCTGCCGCGCTGCTGGCCGAAAACCCCAAGCCGACCGAGGCCGAAGTGCGCCACGGGCTGGAGGGCAATATCTGCCGCTGCACCGGATATCACAACATCGTCAAGGCCGTGATGGCTGCCTCCGGGCAGAGCGTCGCCGCCGTTGCAGCCGAATAGGGGAATCAGATGCCGAAGGATCACGGAATTGGCGCCAGCTCAAAGCGCCGCGAGGATATCCGCTTTTTGACCGGTGTGGGCAACTACACCGATGACATCGCGCTGCATGGACAGCTTCACGCGGTGATGGTCCGCTCCACCGTGGCGAACGGGCGGATCAAATCTGTAGGCACCCAGCGCGCCGCGGACATGCCCGGCGTGCAGGCCGTGTTCACCGGCGAGGATTTTGTCGCCGTGGGTGGCAACCCTGCAGGTTGGCTGATCAACTCTCGCGATGGCACACCGATGCGCGAGCCAAAGCGCCCGGTGCTGGCACATGGCAAGGTGCGTCATGTCGGTGATTCCTATGCCGCAGTGGTGGCTGAAACCTATCAACAGGCTCGCGATGCCGCACAAGCCATCGCCGATGACAGCGACATCGAGGAACTGCCCGCAATCGTGAACATGGCCGCCGCGGTCGCCAACACGGCCAACCGGGTGCATGACGAGATCCCCGACAATGTCTGCTTTGACTGGGGCTGGATCGAAGACAACCGCGCCAAGGTCGATGCTGCGATCAGATCCGCGCCGCACGTGACCACGCTGGAACTGGTCAACAACCGACTGGTCCCGAACGCGATGGAACCGCGCGCCAGCATTGGCGAGTACTTCCCCGGCACCGGCGATTACAAGCTGACGACCCCCAGCCAGAACCCGCACCTGACGCGACTTCTGGTGGCGGCTTTCGTGCTTGGCATCCCGGAAAACAAGCTGACAGTGGTGGCCCCCGATGTTGGCGGTGGCTTTGGCTCGAAGATCTATCACTATGGCGAAGAGGCGCTGGTTCTGGCGGCGGCAAAGAAATTGCGCCGCCCGGTACGCTGGACGGCCGAGCGGTCGGAAAGCTTTCTCAGCGACGCGCATGGCCGCGACCATGTGACCAAGATCGAACTTGCCTGCGACCTGGAGGGCAACTTCATCGCCATTCGTACCGAGACGCTGGCGAATGTGGGGGCGTATCTGTCGAACTTCGCGACCGTGACGCCAACCTTCCTGCATGGCACGCTGATGGCCGGTCCCTACAAGGTGCCGAACGTCTACGTGAACCTGAAGACAGTGTTTACCAACACGGCCCCGGTCGATGCCTATCGTGGGGCAGGGCGGCCGGAGGCGACCTATTCGATTGAACGCGTCGTCGACAAGATGTGCCGAGAGCTGGGCCTCGACCCGTTCGAGGTGCGGCGGAAGAACTTCATCACCAAGGATATGTTCCCCTATACCACACCGGTCGCGCTGGCTTATGACACCGGCGATTATCACGCGACGCTCGACAAAGCGATGCAGATGGCCGACGTCGCGGGGTTCGAGAAACGCCGCGCCGCATCGGCCGCCAAGGGCAAGTTGCGCGGCATGGG
>NZ_JANMET010000314.1:0-5809 GCF_031377265.1 Tabrizicola sp.
GCGCGCGATGGCGGGTTTGCCACGGAGGAAGATCAGATCGTGGTCACCGCCGGGGTGCCGTTCAACGTGAAGGGCACCACCAACATCCTGCGCGTGGCACCTTGCGATGAACGGTTGATTTCGCGCGTCGATCCTGAATAACTGGGTCTCAGCGTAGCAGTCGTAGGGGGTTAAATGGATCCCGACCTGTTTTTGACTATCGGCATCGTGTTGATCGTGCTGACCATTCCAACCCTTCTTGCGGCGTGGGTCGAAGGACGCGCGCCGCGGGTTGGTGCGATCATGCTGATCGCGGCGCTGGGGCTGGTTCTGGTGGCTGTCACGCAGCAACCGGGGGGCTATACCTTCAACGAAGTGCCCGATGTATTTCTGCGTGTGTTTGCGCGGCTGACCAACTGAGCACATCTGCCGTTGTCTCTTGCACCTTTGCACCGCCCCAACTATAGGGGCGGCTCGATTACCCGCACGGCCGGCCCACGTGGCATGCCGAGTCGTGCCTGAAACCACGGAGATGGAAATGCCCAAGATGAAGACCAAGTCGGCGGCCAAGAAGCGCTTCAGCTTCACGGCCTCCGGTCGGGCCAAGGCTGGCGTTGCCGGCAAGCGGCACGGCATGATCAAGCGCACGACGAAATTCATTCGCGATGCTTCTGGAACGATGTTGCTGTCGGCTGCCGACACCAAGATCGTCAAGAAGTACATGCCCTACGACCGGTAAGGAGAGCCCCGATGTCCCGCGTTAAATCCGGCGTCGTTACGCACGCCCGCCACCGTAAGGTGATCAAGAAAGCGGCCGGCTATTACGCTGCCCGGTCCACCAACTTTCGCACGGCCACGCAGGCCGTCGACAAGGCCCAGCAATACGCAACCCGCGACCGCAAGACCCGCAAGCGCAACTTCCGCGCGCTGTGGATTCAGCGGATCAACGCCGCGGTGCGGATGTTCGATGCCGAAATGACCTATTCGCGTTTCATCAACGGTCTGGCGAAAGCCGGGATCGAAGTGGACCGCAAGGTTCTGGCCGATCTGGCTGTGCACGAGCCGGAGGCATTCAACGCCATTGCCGGCCAGGCGAAAGCCGCGCTGGTCTGATTTCTGGCAGACCCGGAATTTGAAAGGCCCCGCAGCGATGCGGGGCTTTTTCTTATGGGTCTTGCCCGCGCCATCCATGCCTCGCCAAATCAGGACCAGCGGGCTAACCATGGCGGATGCGTCGCAACATCATCCTCTACCCTTGGTTCAAGTTCGTCCAGCAACTGCTTTTCTGGCAAGCCACCTGGTTTCTTTACTTCGAAAGTCAGCTTTCGGCGGCTGAGGCGATTTTGCTGTATGTCGTTGCTGACCTTTCAACCACAGTGCTTGAAGTGCCCTCGGGCTATATGTCGGATCGGCTGGGGCGGCGGAAGACGCTGCTTGTAGCGGCCATCAGCTTTGTTGCTGCGACTGTCCTTCTGGTGGTTGGGGAGGGGCTTGCCCAGTTTGCGCTGGCCAGTATCCTTCTAGGGGCCGCATCGGCCTTTGCGTCGGGCACGGACAGTTCGCTTCTGTTCGAAAGCCTGAAGGCTGATGGTCGCGCATCCGACATCGAGGCGATGGAGCTGAGGGCCTGGCGTTTCAGTTTCAGCGGGCTGGCCCTGTCGGCGCTGACCGGTGGGGTGCTGGCGTTGTATGGCGCGATCCTGCCATATGTCGCGACGACCATATCAGCCCTAGGCCTTTTGGCCGTGACGGCCCTTTTCCGTGAACCGCCACAAGCGCCTCAGGCAGGGCACCGCGATAACCTGCGGGTGATCGGGTCCAGCCTTGCGCAACCGACGCTGCTTTGGCTTTTGTGCCTTTGGCTGGCAACCTATGTCTTCAGCCATATTCCTTTTGTTTTTGGTCAACCGTTCATCCGTGAGGCGATGACAGCGGCAGGCCACGGTGATCAGACGCCACTTATTTCGGGCGCGGTGACCTTTCTTATGATGGCCATTTCATTGGCTTTTTCGCTGGTAGCCCTGCCGCTGCGCAAGGCGTTGGGTTTGCCGGGGGTCCTGCTCTTGGCGTTCGGGATGCAGGTCGCCTTGACGGCAGCGCTGGCAGCCTCGAACAGCCTGTTCGTGATCGCGCTGCTGCTGTTGCGGATGGTGCCGGATTCGCTGTCAACCGCGTTCATGACGGCCCGCGTCCAGACGCTGCTACCCAGCACGATTCGCGCTACTTACCTTTCCCTGCAAAGTCTTGCCGGGCGCATTGTGTTTTCCGCCGTCCTGTCGCTTGCAGCACTTTACACGCCTGCTGACCAGACGCTGGCATACTCCGACATGCAGGTGATCCTGACCTGCTTTGCCGTCTTCGGGGTGCTGGTGCTGGCTGGGCTTGTGGTGACCACCCGTAAAGCGCAGGTTTAGTCAGCGGTTGAACACCCTTGTCGGGTGCAGCTCGCCCCCCCGGTAATGCCCGACGGCGATGGCCTGGCCGTTCAGGCTGGCCCAGCCTTCGGTGCCCCATTCGGCCGACGCGATGACCATGCCGGGGTTGCCGTTGCGCAGGCGGGCAGCGCCTTCGGCGGTGGCGGGAAATTCGGGCAGGTCGGCAAGGCCCACTTCCAGCGGCAGCAGGCGGGCGTCCAGGGCATCGGTCTTGGCCTCGGCGTCGATCTGGTCGAGTGTCACGCCTTGGGCCGCGGTGAACGGACCAGACCATTCGCGGCGCAACCACTGCACATGGCCAAGGCAGCCAAGTGCGGCACCAAGGTCACGGGCGATGGCGCGGACGTAGCCGCCCTTGCCGCAGACCATCTCCAGATCGACATGGTCGGCGTCGGGGCGCGCAAGGACGGTCAGGCTGTCAACCCAGAGCGGGCGGGCGGCAAGATCCATCACCTCGCCTTCGCGGGCCAGATCATAGGCGCGTTCGCCATCGACCTTTACGGCGGAATACTGCGGCGGGACCTGCTGGATATCACCGCGAAAAGCGGCCAGCGCGGCCTCGATCCCGGCATCGGTCGGGCGGGCATCGGCGCGGGCGATCACCTCACCCTCGGCATCATCGGTGGTGGTGGCCGCGCCAAATGTCACGCGAAAGCGGTAGCATTTCAGCGCATCGGTGACGAAAGGCACGGTTTTCGTCGCCTCGCCCAATGCGATGGCCAGCACGCCGGTTGCGGCCGGGTCCAGCGTGCCGGCATGGCCCGCCTTTTGTGCGCCAAAGGCCCATTTCACCTTGTTCACCACGGTGGTGGAGGTGATTCCGGCGGGCTTGTCGACCACCAGCCAGCCGGAAACGACCCGGCCCTTCTTTGTGCGGCCCATCGATCAGCCCTTTGGAACAACGGTGCCGACGATCGGCCCCATGGGAAAGCCGCCGTCATGGCGGTTCAGCGCCGGGGCGTACAGCCGCGAGATGTTGCCATCGAAGTACAGCGCATCGGACAGGCCAAGCGCATCGCGGAACAGGCGGGCGAAGCTGTGGAAGTTCACCGCTTCGTTGGAGATTGCGAACACCGCGCGGGTGCCATCCTTGCTGACGCCCACACCGTTGCGGAGGTAAGTGCTGTCACTGTCTGGCAGCAGTTTCGGGTGCAGTTCGCCCTCGATCACCAGCATCGGCCCGGACTGCGTGGCAAAGAGGCAGGCGGGGGCGCCGGTCTTGAAGGCGCGGCTTTCGACCACGCGAAACGTGTCGCCGATGCAGAACACCCCGTTTGGCAACAGGCCGAAGTTGCCGGGACCGTCGCGGGTGACAAGGCGCGATTGTTCGACGCCGTTTTCGACATACAGCCCGACCGGCGCCAGATCGCGGTGATACATCCCGGCATTCATCGCAAAGCCAAGGGTTTTGCCGGCCGCCTCAAGCGCGGTGTTGACGCGGGCAAAGCTGCCGTAAGCGCCGTCGGAACCGGAATGAAACAGGCGCACATCGTCGGTCAGGGCAACGTCGCAGGTGGTGTAGGACGCGCCTTCGAAGGTGATGTCGCGGCAGTCTGCGGCCCCTGCCGACACGGGCCACAGAAGCATCAGGGCAAGTGCGCCGCGCAGCATTCAGGCATCCCCGTCAGGCGTGGCTTCGTCTTGCGCGTCAAGATCGCGCTGGACGGCAGGGTTGGAAAACAGTCTGCGGGTTTCGTCCAGACGATCAAACGTCTCATCCGGGCGAAAGCGCAGGTCTGGGGCGTATTTCAGCGTCAGCTCTTTGCTGAGACGCTGGCGCAGTTCGTGCTTGTTGCGGGCAAGGGCGGCAATCGCGTCTTCGACCGGGACGGTGCCCATCAGCGGCATCACGTAGACGGTGGCCACCTTGAGGTCGTTGGACAGCGATACCTCGCCGATGGTGATCGACATGCGGTTCAGGTCGGTGTCGTGGATTTCGGCCCGGTTCAGCATATCGCTGAGAGTGCGGCGAATGAGTTCGCCCACCCGGAGCTGGCGTTGCGAGGGGCCGGAGCCTGTGGAGATGCGCTTGTTCGACATGGCGCCCATGTAGGCTGTTTCGCCGCGCCCCGCAACGGCGGGCTTTTGCCGCACGCCGGAAGGCGCTAAGGCAGGGGAAACAGGGAGGCTGCCATGACCGACGAGCCGGGCATCGTGATTACCGGGGCATCGGGCCGGATGGGCCAGATGCTGATCCGCACCATTGCCGAGACGGGCAAGGGGCGGCTGGTGGGCTGTCTGGAACGCCCAGGCCATGCGTGGATCGGCCGGGATGTGGGCGAAGCGATGGGCGGGGCGGCACTGGGTGTGGTGGTGGGCGACGACCCGTTGGAAGCGTTTGCCCAGGCGCAGGCGGTGATCGACTTTACCGCGCCGGCGGCCACGGTAGAGTTTGCGGCGCTGGCAGCACAGGCGCGGGCGGTGCATGTGATTGGCACCACCGGGCTGGAACCGGCGCATCTGGCCAAGATCGCGCTGGCCGCACATCATGCGGTGATCGTGCGGGCGGGGAACATGTCGCTGGGGGTGAACCTGTTGACGCGGCTGACGCAAAAGGTGGCCGCGGCGCTGGATGCCGATTGGGATATCGAGATTGTCGAGGCGCATCACCGGATGAAAGTGGACGCGCCTTCGGGCACGGCGCTGATGCTGGGGGCGGCAGCGGCGGCAGGGCGCGGCAAGGCGCTGGACAGCGTGATGGTATCAGGGCGCGATTGTGTTACCGGGGCGCGGGAACGTGGGACGATAGGATTTTCGGCGATCCGCGGCGGCGATATCGTGGGCGAACATGACGTGATCTTTGCCGCGGATGGCGAGCGGATCGTGCTGCGCCATGTGGCGACCGACCGCACGGTGTTTGCCCGGGGTGCGATCCGCGCCGCGATCTGGGGGCAAGGCAGGAAACCGGGGCAGTATGACATGATGGATGTGCTGGGCCTTTGATCCGCCCCCCCCGGCGGATGGTGATGCGGTGATCCAACCGCGCCGGTGAAGCGTATGGTTACGGATTGCACCGGTCCGGGGGGGATGAAATGATCCGTAGTCTTGCCGCTGTGGCCCTTTGGGTCTGTGCCGTGATGCCGGCAGCAGCAGATGACTTTGCCGAGATCCGCGACAAATCAGAGTTCATGTCGCTGGTCGAGGGGCGGGAACTGCGGATCGGGCTGTACAATCTGACGCTGAACCTGCTGCCGGATGGCCAGATCAAGGGCCGCGCCCTCGGCTGGGACATCACCGGATCATGGGATTGGCAGGACGGCCATTTCTGCCGCGAGATGGACTGGAGCGGCATGGAGATCGACTACAATTGCCAGCTGGTCGAGACGCGGGGCGGTGAGGTCCTGCGTTTTACCGTTGATCGTGGCGCAGGCGATTCCGCCTCGTTCAAGGTGCGC
>NZ_JANMET010000340.1:0-9179 GCF_031377265.1 Tabrizicola sp.
GATGATGGGCACCGTGCGCACGCTGGCGATCCAGCCAGACGAAAAGCACCGGCTGGCAGTGCACGAGGCCGGACATACCGCCGCCGCCTTCTACAACCCCGACGCCGATCCGATCTACAAGGTCACCGTCATTCCGCGCGGGCGCAGTCTGGGCAGCACCCATATGCTGCCAGAGCATGACCGCCACACCCTGCCCGAAGCCTATCTGCGGGTGCAGCTGACCACGCTTCTGGCCGGGCGGGCTGCGGAAAAGCTGCTGCTGGGGTCCGTCAGTTCAGGCGCAGATGACGATATCCACCGTGCTACACTTTTGGCGCGGTCGATGGTGGCGCGCTGGGGCATGGACCCCGATATCGGTCCCGTCGATCTGCGGGACAGCGAAGATCACCCGTTCCTTGGACAGCAGATTGCCCAACCGCGAAGTTTCTCCGACCAGACGGCAGCGCGCGTGGATCAGGCGGTGATCACCTTGCTGCATGCGGCCGAAACGGAGGCATTGCAGATCATCGAGGCGCACCGCGGCCAGATCGCGCATCTCGTCATCCGGCTGGAGGCCGAAGAGACCCTTGATCTGCAGGCCATCCGCGCCTGTCTTGAGCCGGGAACCAAGATCACGCCCTTCGTCAAACGTCGGAAGTAAAAGCACTCTCTGGAAGAGAACCCCCGAGGACCCGCGTACCGAATAGGCAGAAGACCGTTGCAGGCCCACCACTCGCCGCCCAAGCTTTCTGCCGCCACAGGACCACCCGCACCAGAACATCGATCATGCGGCCCGCGGCGTAGGGTGCTCGGCTAGGGGGGGTGTTTGCACCCACGTCTTTCATTCGCCGGTCCGCAGCACCGTTTTGAACGGAACCTCATTTGTGACCGAGTCCTTGCCTTACCGCCGCTGGACCGAGTTCCCCCCTTGCCAGAGTTTTGTTGATCAGCGCCACAACAGCGGCTTGATGACCGGGATTGTCGTCCGCTTCAGGCATGTCCGAATGTGCGAGGCCGGCATCCGTCAGGATGCCGAGGATTTCGCGCTCCGGCAGAACGTTCCGGTCGTTGAGCGCCAGAAGCAGGGACTCCACGATCGCGAGCGCGGCGGCGCCCGGAGCATCCATGACCAGGGTCATCGCGAGAAACCTTTCCGATGGCTGAAGGTTGGGACAATCTCCGAATGCGTAGGTGCAATGAGTCTATTGATCATGGCACGAAACTGCTAAACCGCGCTGATTGAAAGCAGTGTGCACGGTCCGCGCCGATTCAACTTGTCCTGAGCGGAGAGCGCCGTCGCCAGCGCCGGAGACGGGAGGGAATGAAATTCTCAAGTTGGTTCAAGACAGCCCACTCGCCCGAAAACTTGGCGCGTTCATCGACCTATCTCCTCCGGATTTCGCCCTACTGAGCAAACTGCACGAACGGCGGCGCCGGCTTCCGGTGGGCGTTGATATCGTCCATCAGGGGCAGTCCGACCGCGAGGCCTACGTCCTGGCGCGCGGCTGGGCCTGTTCCTACAAATTGCTGCCCGGGGGAACCCGCCAGATCGTCGACTTCCAGATCCCCGGTGATTTTCTTGGCCTGCGCAGCATGCTGTTCCGCACCGCTGATCTCAACATCGGACCGGTGACCGAGATCGAGGCCTATGTGGTTACCAAAAACGACATCGAGGATACATTCAGCCGGTCCCCGCGGCTGGCGACTGCTTTGGGCGGCCTCACGCGATGAGGCGATGCTGGTCGAGCATCTGATCGACCTTGGCCGCCGCGACGCATTGCAGCGCGTGGCGCATTACCTTTTGGAACTTGGCGCGCGCCTGAGGCTTGTCGGCCTTGGTAGCAAGGCGGGCTATGACTGTCCGATTTCTCAATACCTGCTGGCTGATGTGCTTGGCCTGAGCGCCGTACATGTCAACCGGGTGCTGCGGCAGTTGCGCGAGCAGGGCCTTCTGACCTTCCGCGATGGCAAGGTGACCTTCGACGATTTCGCTGGCCTTGTCGCGCTGGCCGAGTTTGATCCGAGCCATCTTGATCAGGGTGGGCCGCTGTTTCGACGGTGACCATTGGCTGAAACACGAACGGCCAATCCGCGGGCCAGTGGCCTGCAAGCTGACAAACGATGACGCCACCCCGGCAAGTTGTGCCGGGGTGACCAATGTCGATCAGACAAGCGCGTGAGCCGCTGCATCAAGTTCCCGGATGCATTCGGCGTCATTCTTGGCGGTGTGGGCCTTTTCAGCGGCCTGGTAATGCTTCCGTGCCGCGTCCTTCTTGGGGCCCGAGGGGGCCTTGTCCCAAGCGGCTTTCACAGTCTTCATCTTGTCTTCGGCCGCGGAGGGTTTGCCTTGCGGTGCCATCGGAAGGATCTGTGCCATTGGTGTATTCCTTCTGAATACGTCGCCAAACTCTTGAAGACAGAAAGAAGAATGAAATGCACTGGGGGCCAGCGTCATCTTCCTTGAGCTTCGCAGAACCTGGCAACAACGATGGATGATCGGAAACTCTATCTCCACAGTTCATTCTCAACGGAATCGCTGCCCCACGGATTGACGCAAGTCAACCCGGGCGACGTAGTCGTCATAGGTCTTGGACGACAAGCTGATTTCCGCCGAAGGACGAGCGCGCGCCGCTCAATAGCATCGCCGCCCTATGTTCTCCAAAATTCTGGGCTGAGAAAAGTGATCAGACCAGATTGATTTGTATCAATGTGAGCTGAGGGAGAATCGCAGAAACAATACGGAGCCATCAAGCAGATGGCAGTCAGATTTCCGCAGGAGCGAAAACGCCATGGACAAAGATCGTGTGATCGGTTCCGCCAAGGTCGTGAAGGGCAAAGCCAAGGTTGCAGTCGGCAAGGTGCTTGGCGATGCGAAGCTTAAGTCCGAGGGCCAGGCCGACAAGGTCGAGGGCAAGATTCTGAATGCCGTCGGAGGTATCAAGGACGCAATCCGCGAGGCCTAGAGTCGGCGTTCGCGGAGCGCATCTGCAAAAGACGTGCTTGGGTCATGCGCTAACGTCGCTTGGCGCAGTGCAATGACGCCTAAGGGTTTGAATACCCAAGAAGGAGCCAGCAGTGAACCGAAACTCTCTTCTCCTCTTGATCGGCCTCCTCTTGGTTGTCGCGGTCGGGGCAAGCTACCTGTACTATCAGGAACGCCAGAGCGGCATCGACATCCAGATTGACGAGCAAGGCATTAAAATCGAAGGCAATTGAACAGTACCCAATACTCTGGAGGTTACATCACCGGGCGACTACGAGGCAGGCAAACACCATTAGAGGAGAAATCCGAATGTCACTTGGCACGATTCTGGTCATCGTTCTTATCATCGCACTTCTGGGCGGATGTAGGGAACCGGATACGTTCCGGGTGTGTTGTTCCGAGCGGTAAATCCCAATCAACGGAGGCAGACGTGTCGGACATCACCATCAAGACTGTCATCATTCCGGCTGCCGGCCTCGGCACCCGCCTTCTGCCTGCAACCAGAGTGACAGCGAAAGAGCTTCTGCCGGTCTATGATCGCGTGGTGCTGGACTTTGCCATCGACGAGGCGGTCACTCTGGGTGCAGAGCGGATCGTCGTCGTGATCAGCACGGCGAAGGTCGCGATCCAGGCGTACCTTGCCGGTCAAAGTCCTTCAGGCGACGTGGACGGTGTGTCATCGAGCGATACCCGTAAGGGCGGCCCGGAAATCATCTACATCTTTCAGGACCGCCCTCTTGGGCTGGGACACGCAGTGCACTGCTGCAAGGATTTCATGCTGCCGGGTCCCTTTGCCGTGCTTCTGCCGGACGACATCGTCATGGGTCCGAACTGTCTGGCCGAAATGGCCTCGCACTACACGGAAGGTCACATGGTCGCCGCGATGCAGATCAAACCCGAGGACGCTTCGAAATATGGCATCTTCCGGCTGGGCGGGTTGCCAAAGGACAATTGCCTACCTGTGTCCGGCATGATCGAGAAACCGACCGAAGGCACTGCACCGTCGTCCTTTGCTGCAGTCGGCCGTTACATCCTTGATCCCATGATCTTCGACGTGCTGCAGAACACCCCTCCCGGCAAAGGGGGCGAGGTTCAGCTGACCGATGCGATAACGATCGCGGGCCGCGCCGTCCCGGTCGTCGCCTTCCGGTTCAGTGGAACCAGGTACGACTGCGGCAATCATGACGGGCTGCTGGCCGCGTCGGTGGCGCGCAAGGCAGAAGCCCGGCAGGAAAGTGCCATTGCCGGGCTCTTGACAGCGCATTCCGCTACCTCTGCCGCCTCGGCACATGCTATTCTCGCCTAATAGGAAGTTAGAGCTTTGCCTCATGACTTTTCCAGATCGCAGAATAGCATCGCCGAAATGATTTGAATAACGCGACTTGCGTGAAGTCCGGTCCGGTCCGGGCTTCTAATGGGCCGGCCTTTGCGCCGGATGCGCTTCGAAGACAGACGTGACGGAACCGGACGCCAACATTTGGCGTTCTTGCAGGCGTCACGTCCAGATGTGGGCACTGCCATGACCCGAAAGGATACGAACCATGAAATGGGATCAGATCGAAAGCAAATGGGCGCTGATGACCCGCCGCATCCGCGCGGATTTCTGCGACGAACGCACTGACGTGGCCAAAGGACTTGTCCACACTCCCAAGCGTCGCGACTCCGTCAGTCCCACCGTCGCCGACAGTCAGCTTTCGGCACTCAAGGATCCCGAGAGCAAGACGTCTGTTAAGTGATAATGTGGGAAGGTCAACTTCGCTGCTTGCAGAGCTCGATAGGCGCTCGCTTTGGTCCGGTCCCGGGTGTCTGGCAGGTCAATGCGCCGACCCGGGCTGACCTCTTTGGAACCGAACGACTAGAGCATCACGCGCAAACGCTTGAAGCGGCTCAGCCGATCTCCACGGACAAGCCGCTTCGGGTTCAGCTGTTAAGCCACAGGGTCAGAGAGAACGCCGACGGGTGTTGTCAGAGGTGTCCGCCGGTGATCGCCTTCGACAGCCTGCAAGCCTACGGCGCTTTGTCCCCCAGCTTCTCAAGCTTGCTTCGTTAGCTGCGATGGCTCACCATTGCCAGCAACGCCGGCGAATGTCGCCGCAGCCGCAGGAGCACCACATGACCGAAGCCGATCTAGACGAGCTTTCCCTCGCCGAACTGAAGAAGCTGAGCAAAGATATCACCCGCGCGATCGCTGATTTCGACAAGCGCCGAAAGCGGACCGCCCTGTCGGCGATGGAGGAAAAAGCGAAGGAATTCGGCTTTGCGCTGGGTGATCTTTTTTCTGGTGTTGTCGGGAAGTTCAGAGGCCCGCCGAAAGGCAAAGGACGATCTCTCTCTGTGGCGAAATACGCCAGTCCAGCTGATTCCAGTGTTACTTGGTCCGGACGTGGCCGGCAGCCGGGCTGGTTCAAAGATGCGATCGCGGCCGGGAAAACATCGGAGTCGATGGCACTCTAGGGAAGCTCCCTTGTTCTAGTCCGTGACTGCTGGTCGCGGTCGCCGCAGTATCCATAGCGCCTTCAACGTGGAGTGGCGAGGTTGCCGGATTGGGACGTTCTCCGCCCCAAATGGCCACACGGTCGCAGCGGCGTTCCGCCACGATGGAGGAAATCGCAGTTTTTCTCTGTTTGGCTCAAATGAATTCAATAGCTTAGGTGGAGAAGGTTCGACGGTAGTCGCGTTCCCTCCAGCACTTAACCGCCGTGACTCAACTGGTGGTTAGGCAAGCTCTGTTGGGAAAGCTGCCGTTCGCCTTGGCGCCCTTGAATGGCAGCAACGGGCCGAGATGGTCGACGTGACCGTCGCGTTCGCAAGAAGCGGAAAGCAGCCACTCAGTCGCAGAATATTTCCACCGACCAAACTATGAAAGCAGCCCTTGGATGGACCGAGTTCTGATGCTCTTTTGGATTGTTCGGGCTGCCCTACTGCATTCTGAAAGGTCCGGCGAAAAGGTTGGCGTCCGGGCGCGAATAAAGGAGGGTTCTGGGAAGACCAGATTGGCTACGACTTGCGGCACAGATCAGCAGCGCTCAGCCCGGCCTGGTGCTCCTCTAGAAAGCCAATGATCTGCTCTTTGGTGAATCCGCCGCGCTTCATGTCCGTTTCCTTCACTGGAGAACGGACCAACCTCAGGATGCGGACGTTTCAGGGGAGCAGGTCAGTTTCCTTGGCCTCGCGCCCAGAAAGCTGATCGATCAGAATTCGAAAGAACACGTGATCCGAATGGTCCGCCATTAGCGGCGTCACGGGTTTAAAGGCGCCTGGCTCCCACCAGTCATAATATTTGCTCAACAGCGCCCACGCCCGATTTCGTTGGAATCGGTCAGGAAGCTCCTCGTAGTTTCCATCGACAATGACGCTTTTCCACTCTCGGCCACGACCGCGCTCCTCGACCAAAACAGAAACCACGGGACTAGCACGCATCCACTCGATCTTCTTGCCAGGCATTGAAAAAGCATAAAGGCAGTTGCCTTCGTAGCCAAAGTAGATCGGCACGACATAAGGACGTCCCTCCCGCGCGCAGGCGAGGTGACCAAGGCGATTTTCAGCCAACACCTTCGTACATTCGAGCTTACCTAACGTTCGGATCAACATAGGCTTGCATCCCATCAATAGATCTTAAAGCGACCCTCGCAGCATGGTTTCCCACAGGATTCATCTGACAGTGCCAGCCGGGGGCAAAATGCTCTGCCGAGGCGGACTCTGCGCATCCGGCTACTTCGGCGTCCTGGGCCTTGCTGCGCACGTTCACCTGTGCCAAGGCCGCGATGCCTTGGTTTTGGCCGTTCTGGTGTCACATCCTCCCGGTCAGAACCAGAACAACAATGATGATAAGAATGACCCCGATGACTCCGACCCCGCTGTGGCCAAAGCCATAGCCATAGCCGCCTACATAACCGCTGAATCCGCCCAGAAGCGCGATGATCAGCAAGACGATGAGGATTGTACCTAACGACATGATGTTAATTCCCTTCTGAGGGATGGTGGGAGCATGGCCGACGCGGCCACGCAATGTAGAATGCCTTGGGTGCCCTACTTGCCTTTTAGCGTGTCCAGCAGATCACCAACGGCATTCTGCATACGGCCTTCCGCTTGCTTGGCCTTGCCTTCGGCTTCCAGCTTGGAATCGCCCATGACCTTGCCTGCCACTACCTTGATCCTACCTGCCACCTGCTTGGCTGAACCTTCGATGCGATTCTTGTCCATGACGGGGACTCCTCAGGATGCTCGCCGCATGATCGCCGCAGCACTGGACTACGAATACATTCAAATCCCGCGGCCCGCATTGATCTGGAACAACTCGCCGCGCCGTTGCACTGTCTAGGCTTTCGATAGACCGCGACACATTGACCCACCCAGCCCGCCGCACAAAGCAGCCCTCCCTCTCTAGGACGCCAGGCCGCGCGTCGCCCCGCAGCCCAACTCCGCCGTGCCCGACCTGACCGGTGCTTTCGTGCTGCCGTGGCTTGTAGCTTTGCAGGGAACGTGGCCTGCCAATTGGACTTTGTCAGAGGAACGTCCCCTGAGGCGGGTAGCGGCCGTTCATTCTGCTTGGCTCGAAGGTCGGCAATGGGCGGAAGCCATCACAGATCTGTTTGGTCAGCCGGTGCGATTAGCTCAGTTGGGTGCTTGGCTAGATTCTGCATGTCGCGTCCAAAACTCCAAAAGCAGCATCGTCATCGTCGCTGTGTGAGGGCCCAGGATAAAGCCCGGCGCGCCGAACAGAAGCAGACCACCGACAATAGAAATGAACGCAGGAATGGTATGCAGGCGCAGACGGTTGCCGACGAACATCGGCCGCAGGATGTTGTCGATGCTGCCAACGACTATCCCGCCCCAAGCGGCAAGAATGACCGCGCGTATCCAGCTTCCGTCCAGAAGGAGCAGGATCGCTGCCGGTATCCAGACGATGAAGGCCCCGAGGACCGGCACAATTGACAAGAGCCCCATCACCAACCCCCAAAGCAGAGGCGTGGGCAGACCGAGCGCCCAGAACATCAGGCCGCCCAAGGTGCCTTGAACTGCGGCGACGGCAAGTGTGCCGTAGACTGTCGCGTGGACTGTTTCGGCCACACGGCGCAGCAAGTGTTCAGTCTCGGGTTTTGTGAGCGGGAGCCACGCCATGATCATGGTTCTGGCAGCCTTCCTGTCGCGCAGGAAATAGAACAGCAGGTAGAAGGTGATGAACACCTCGACCACTTGCAGCAACGACCCCTTGACGAAAGTCGCTCCGAGGTTGCTCAGCCAGGTCGCAATTGCGGACATCATCGACGGCAAATCGAATTGCCGGTCAATCCAGGCGCCAAAGGGTGCAAGGGCAGGATGGCTGTCGAGCAGGGCCTGAAGCTCGCCGCCCTCGACGCGCGCCTGAAGGGATTGGAAACCAGAAGCCGCTTCCGTGATGAGGCGTTCGACCACAAATACTGCAGGGACGACCACGACGACGATGACAATGGCCGTCGAGAGCAAGGCGGCGATGTTCGGGTGCCTGACGCGCTTTTCGACCCTTCCATGCAGCGGAGCGAAAAGGATCGCCAGCGTCAGCGCCCAGGTGATGGCACCGAGGAAAGGCCAGGCGATAAGTGCGCAGACGAGGATGCCGGCAACGCTTGCGACTGCAAGCGCCACGCGTCCGAAACGACGGCTGTTGGGTGATTGAGGCTGTGGTTTCATCTGGTCACCGAACCACCAGATCCAGAAAAAGCAACCCGATGCTTGTGACGAGGCCCGCAACGGGCACCCACCCTGCACAGACAAATGCCTGCGCAGGCGGCGCGGTTTCCAGAGACTTGATACGGATCAGGGTGATGTTGATGATCGCAAAAACCACCAGTGTGAAACGGGCAGTCAGATCGGCCAACCCGGCCAGCGGGACTGCAAGCGCCAGAGACAGGATTGCTGCCACGCCGATTGCGGTGGTCAGCAGTGGCGTGCCGGTTCTGGCATTCAGATGCGTCAGAACCCTGGGAAGATTGCCCTGGGCCGCCAGCCCGTAAAGCACCCGAGAGATCATGATGACATGCACGATGATGCCGTTCAGCGTTGCTATGACGGCGATCAGGCTCATGGTTTTCAGCGGCATCCCCGTTAGCCGTTCGAACACCAGCGCCAAGGGGGCGCTGGAGGTGGAAAGCTCATCCGGTGGCACTGCGACAACAGCAACCCAGACCACCAGCGCATAGACCAGTGCAGTCAATGCAAGCGTCAGGAAAAGCGCCCA
>NZ_JANMET010000352.1:0-2792 GCF_031377265.1 Tabrizicola sp.
CGGGCGCTGATCCAGACGCGGCTTGGGCGCGCGGAAGACGTCCCCTCGCCAACATTCACGCTGGTTCAGACCTATGATGGCGGCGGGGTCGAGATCTGGCATACCGATCTTTACCGGCTGTCGCACCCTGATGAAGTTTGGGAACTTGGTTTGCGTGACGCATTCAGCACCGCGATCTGCATTGTGGAATGGCCCGACCGGCTGGGACGGCACCTGCCGCAGGACGCGCTGCGGATTTCATTGTCGTCCGAGGGGGAAGGCCGTCTGGCAACACTTTCCGGCGGCCGTGCGGGCCTGATCGCGGCGCTTGGGAACATGGGTGATGCCTGACCGGGCCATCGCTGCGCAGTCTTTCATTGCTGCAGCAGGCTGGGCTGCGGCGGAAAGGCGGCACCTTGCTGGCGACGCATCAGACCGCAGCTATCAGCGGCTGACCCTTGCCGGACGCAGCGCCGTACTGATGGACAGCCCGCCCGGCACTGGCGATGACCCTGCAAGTTTCGTGCATATTGCCGGCCATTTACGCGACCTCGGCCTGTCAGCACCCGCCATCCTGGAGCAAGATCTGGCGCGGGGGTTCCTGCTGTTGGAAGACCTTGGCGACAGTCTTTTCGCGCGGCTTCTGAAGGACGGTCAGGGCGATGAGCGGGAACTCTACACCGCAGCCACGGACGTTTTGCTGCACCTTCAGCGCCATCCTGCGCCCACAGGGCTGGCCAATCTTGACGCTGGCGAATGGGCGCAAGCGGCCGCTGTCGCGCTGGAGTGGTATGCCTTCGGGATTTCCGGTCAGTGCCCGGACCCGGCGCGCTTTGTCGCCACGCTGGCAGATATGCTGAGCCGCCATGCCGATGGCCCCCGCGTGCTCATCCTGCGTGACTATCATGCCGAGAACCTGATCTGGCTGCCTGACCGCCAGGGCCTTGCGCGGGTGGGCCTCTTGGACTTTCAACTCGCCCAGATGGGCCAGCCTGCTTATGATCTGGTGTCATTGCTGCAAGATGCGCGGCGGGATGTTTCTCTGGCCACCGAAAAGGCTCTGACACTGCACTTTTCGCAGAATTCCATGCTCGAAAGCGCGCCGTTTCAGGCCGCCTATGCGGCCATTGGCGCCCAGCGCGCGCTGCGTATTCTTGGCATCTTCGCGCGGCTGTGTATCGTGGCGGGAAAGCCTGCCTATGTGCGGCTGATCCCGCGGGTCTGGGGGCAGTTGCAGCGCAATCTTGCCCATCCCGGCCTTGCCGCGCTGCGTGCGATCTGCGACGACCTGCTGCCACCGCCCACTCCAGCCGCCCTTGGCAAGATCGAAGGCCTATGCAACAGCCAACCGCCCCACTTTTGATTTTTGCCGCCGGTTTTGGCGCCCGGATGGGCGCGTTGACCGCCAATCGGCCCAAGCCACTGGTCCATGTGGCCGGCAGACCGCTGATCGATCACGCGCTGGACGTGGCGGAAAAGGCCGGCATCCTGCGCCCGGTGATCAACCTGCATTACCTTGCGGATCAGTTGGTGGCACATCTCAAGGGCAGGAATGTCGAGTTCAGCCATGAGCGCGACCAGATTTTGGAGACCGGCGGCGGCCTGAAGGCGGCGCTGCCCTTGCTGGGCGACGGGCCGGTGCTGACGCTGAACAGCGATGGGGTCTGGATGGGGCAGAACCCCCTGCTGCAACTTCTTGCAGCCTGGGATGCCGCGCGAATGGACGCCCTGCTGCTGCTTCTGCCCATCGCGCAGGCGGCAGGACACGGTCCGAAGTCGGATTTCATCCTGTCCGAAGATGGCCGTATCGCGCGCGCCAACGGGGCGAGCGGGCATGCCTTTATCGGTGCCAGCATGATCAATCCCGCGTGCCTTGCGGCAATCCCGGACCCCGTGTTTTCACTCAACCGGCCCTGGGACCTGATCATTGCCGCTGGCCGGGCGTTCGGGCTTGAGCATCAGGGCGACTGGTGTGATGTGGGCACCCCTGATGGGATTGCCACGGCTGAGACGTTGCTTCACGCTTGGCCGCATGCCTGACCCCACCCCCAATATCTTCGGCCTGCCGCCCGGCGTGGATTTCCCGGCTGCGCTGGTGGCTGGGCTTGTTGACCGAATGTCGGATGCGCCACCCGAAGCGATGGCGCGGGTCACCGTCATTCTGAACACCCAGCGTATGCGTCGGCGGGTGACGGATATCTTTACGCTCAACGGCTGTCGCTTTCTGCCGCGGCTGTTGTTGGTGACCGAAATAGGCTCTAACATTGCGGAATACGGTCCTTTGGGTGCCGTATCGCCATTGCGGCGGCGGCTGGATCTGACAGTTCTTCTGGATGGTCTGTTGAAAGCCGAGCCCACGCTCTTTGCCCGCTCCTCGCTCTATGATCTTGCGGATAGCCTTGCCGAGTTGATGGATGAGATGCAGGGCGAAGGCATCAGCCCCGACCGGATTGCCGCGCTGAACGTCGCCGATCATTCGGCGCATTGGGCGCGCACCAAGGCCTTCCTTGGCATCGTGTCAGATGCCCTGAACGGGGACGCCCCTGATGCCGAAGCGCGCCAGCGGCTTGCCGTTGAGGCAATGATTGCGCAGTGGAGCCGCGATCCGCCCGATCATCCGGTGATCCTTGCGGGTTCTACCGGATCGCGCGGGACGACGGCGCTGTTGATGCAGGCGGTGGCCCGTTTGCCACGCGGCGCGGTTGTGCTGCCGGGCTTTGACTTTGACCTGCCAAAGGGCGTCTGGGCGGCGATGTCGGATGCCTTGACCGCAGAAGACCATCCGCAGTTTCGCTTTCGCCGCCTGATGGATG
>NZ_JANMET010000005.1:0-14950 GCF_031377265.1 Tabrizicola sp.
CCCCCCACCAGCGTATCGTCGCCGTCGCGGCCGCTGATCTGGTCGTTGCCCGCGCCGCCGAGGATGAGGTTGGCCTGCGCGTCGCCCGCCAGCGTGTCGGCAAAGCCCGATCCCACCAGCCCCTCGATCCCGCCATAGGCATCGCCCAGCGCGTCGCCGCTGTTCAGGCCGGGGGTGGCCAGATCGGCCCGAACCGCCGCCGCCGCATCGGCGTAAGACGCCATGTCCTGCCCCGCGCCGCCCTCAAGGCTGTCGGCCGCAGCGCCACCCGCCAGCGTGTCGTTGCCCTCGCCGCCCACCAGCGTGTCGGCCCCCGCCCGGCCCGACAGGCTGTCATGGCCAGCCTCGCCGCGGATCAGGTTGGCCTGCGCATCGCCCGCCAGCGTGTCGGCAAAGGCCGATCCGCCCAGATCCTCGACCCCCAGGTACACATCCCCCGCCGCATCGCCGGTGTTGGCAGACGGCGTCGTCAGATCGGCCCGCAGCCCCGCCAGCGCATCGGCATAAGACGCCATGTCGCGCCCCGCGCCGCCCTCCAGCCGGTCCGCCCCCGCCCCCCCCGCCAGAACATCATCCCCCTCGCCACCGATCAGCGTGTCAGTGCCCGCCCCGCCGAACAGGTTGTCGTTGCCTGCCCGCCCGTCAAGCGTGTCGTTGCCGCCAGAACCGAAGACCATGTTCGCTTCGGAATTGCCAAAAAAGCTGTCGTTGAACGCAGTCAGCAAGAAGCTTTCCACCGAAACGAAACTGTCACCCACTGCATCCCCGGTGTTCAGCGACCCGGTCTGCAGGTCGATCCGCAGGGCAAGGGTGCTGTCGCGGTAACTGGCAAGGTCGATGCCCGCGCCGCCATCCAGCCGGTCGGCCCCCGCGCCACCGGTCAGCATGTCGTCGCCCTCGCCGCCATAAAGCGAGTCATTCCCCAGCCGCCCGAACAGGCTGTCGTTGCCGCCGTTGCCATGCACCGCATTGGCCAGCGAGTCGCCATACAGCGCATCGGCAAAGCCAGAGCCCTCAAGCTCCTCAATGCCGATGAAGATGTCGCCACGGGCCTCGCCCGTGTTGTTGCCGGCATCACCAAGATCGACGGTCAATCCCGAAGTTGCGTCGCGATAGCTGGCGCGGTCGCGCCCGGCGCCACCGTCCAGCCGGTCGGCCCCAGCGCCGCCTGTCAGATTGTCGCTGCCATTGCCGCCAAGCAGAGTGTCATTGCCGTCATTGCCTACCAGACGGTCGTTGCCGTCGCCGCCATCAAGCAGGTTGTCCTCGGCATCCCCGAACAAACCGTCGGCAAAGGCCGAACCGATCAGCGCCTCGATCGAGCCAAGCGTGTGGCCCGCAGCAAGGCCACGGTTCTGCGACGGTGTGTCAAGGTTGACCTGCACCGCAGACGTCGCGCCCTGATAGGACACACAATCAAACCCAGCGCCGCCCTGAATAGTATCCAGCCCCGCCGTGGCGCGAAATTCGTCGTTGCCATCAGTGCCGGTCAACAGATCCGACTGGTTGGTGCCATTGATCGGGTCCCCGGCGGAGGGCCGCTCGGGCGCCACGTGCCACAGCGGGAACAGATCCTGGGTGCGAAAGGCACCGGGCTGAATGGGCAGGCCGTTGGCGGACACGATCTCCAGCGTCTCGCCAAGATAGGTGATCAGCGCGCCGGTTGCGGTGGCCACAATGGTCAGCGCCGAGATGTCATAAACCCGGCCCCAGGCCGACAGATCGATCCGGTCGATACCCATCTGGAAATCGCCGATCCGGTCCGTCTCGCCATCAGCGGCCAGCACAAAGATGTCGCGCCCCGCGCCACCAAACATCACATCGGCCCCGGCCCCGTCCATCAGGATGTCTTCGCCCGCATCGCCCTGCAGCAGATCGTCGCCCGCCCCGCCAGACAACATGTCGCCCGATGCCGACCCGGTCAGCGTGTCTGCCTGTTCGCCCCCCGTTTGCACCTGCGCCAATGGGCCGGGGTCCAGCCGCAGCCGGGTGATCCCCGCGCCTTCACCGGCCACGAACAGCTCGATGACGCCATCCACCTCGCGCGCGGTCATCGCGCTGATGTTGTCCAGCGCCATGCCCGGAACCTGCAACTGCGTCGCCACCAGGATCAGCCGCCCTTCCGGGGTCAGCGTCATCAGGTTCAGCCCGTCATCGCCACCGCCCGCAATGATGAACACCCGGTCGCCGATCGTCACCGTGGCCAGCGACTGCACCCCCTGAAACCGCGTGTCCAGCGTATCCACCACATGATCCACCGGCCGCAACTGACCGCCGGGATCAACCGCGATGATGCTGACCGACGATGATCCGGCTGATGCGACCACCAGATAGGTCACGCCCGCCATGTTCACCACCTTGACGTCGGATGGGTCCGCAATCCCAAGGCCCTGCGGCGCCCCCAGCGTCGAGGTGGTGGTCAACGCGCCCCCCGCCCCCACGCGAAAGCTGCGCACAACATCGGCGTCAAGTGACAGCGACACCAGATAGGTCTGCCCCTCCACCACCACCGAGGTCAGCCCCGAGATATCGACGCCGGGATGCGCGCTGTCCAGCACCATCTGGCCCGCCGCCACCATCTTGCCATCGGCTGCCATCGTATAGCTGCGGATCGTGCTTTCCCCGGCCCGTGCCGCATAGAAATAGCTGACACCGCCCACCTCGACCACGGCTTGCGCGCAAATCACGCCGGCCAGCCCGCCGGGCAGTTGCACCCCGCCGCCAATCCCGCCCGCGGCGTCCAGCTGGTACGCCTGGACCGAGGCCTGATTGGCCCCCGACACCACCAGATGCGGCTGCCCGCCAACGTTGATCATTGTCAGCGTCGCTTCGGCCGGCAGCGTGGTTCCCGGTGCCACCTGTTCCTGATCGATCAGCGTCATCGCGGCATCGACGTCGATCGCCATCATGCCGCCACCCGCGCGCGTGGCGGTGTACAGCATCAGGTTCCCACCCTGAACCACAAGTTCCATGTCGCTGATCCCGGACACAAGATTCAGCGGCGCGTTCGAAAACGTCTCCACGATCTGAAAGGTATACACCTTGACCCCACCCACACACCAAATTCACCCAACGGCATGTTGGTCAGGGCGAAACGGTCAGAGGGCGCTGGGTTCGGGGCGCAATTTGGACTTTTGCCCCGGATTTTCGGCAAACACCGTGGATCTTTGGGTCAGCTCAGCGGCCCACGCCTTCATAGCGGGTAAAGCCCGCCTCGGCCACTTCCTCGCGGTCATAGACGTTGCGCAGATCAGCCATGTGAGGGGTCGCCATCTTGCGGGCCAGTTTTGCCAGATCGAGCGCGCGAAACTCGTTCCATTCGGTCAGCATCACGATCAGATCGGCACCGGAGGCCGCCTGATACGGGTTGTCCACCCACTTTACACCCGGAAGCAATGTCTCGCCCTCGTGGCGGCCCTGCGGATCGGTGACGCGCACCTTGGCCCCGGCCCCGACCAGCGCCGGAATGATCGTCAACGATGGCGCATCGCGCATGTCGTCGGTGTTCGGCTTGAAGGTCACGCCCAGCACCGCGATGGTCTTGTCGCGCAAACCACCGTCGCAAAGGTCGGTGATCTTGTCGATCATCCGGCGCTTCACCTCATCGTTCACCTTGATCACGGTTTCGACGATTTGCATCGGCACCGCATGATCCTGACCAATCCGCGCCAGCGCAAGCGTGTCCTTCGGAAAACAGCTGCCACCATAGCCGGGGCCGGCATGCAGAAACTTGTTGCCGATCCGGCCATCCATCCCCATGCCTTTGGACACCGCTTTTACGTCCGCTCCCACCCGTTCGCACAAGGCGGCGATTTCGTTGATGAAGGTGATCTTGGTGGCCAGAAAGGCGTTGGCCGCATATTTGATCATCTCGGCGCTTTCGAGGTCGGTATAGATCACCGGAAACTCGCGCAGGAACAACGGCCGGTAAACCTCGGCCATCGCTTTCTTGGCGCGCGCGCTTTCCACGCCCACAACCACACGGTCGGGGCGCATGAAATCATCGATCGCCGCCCCCTCGCGCAGGAATTCCGGGTTCGATGCAACGTCGAACGCCGCACCCGGCTTGGCCTGCTTTACCGCCTCGTATACCTTGCGGTTTGTGCCCACCGGCACGGTGGACTTGGTGACAATCACCGCGTATCCGGTCAGCGCCTGACCGATTTCTGCCGCCGCCGCCATCACGTAGGTCAAATCCGCATGCCCGTCGCCGCGCCGCGCCGGCGTGCCCACGGCTATGAACACCGCCTCCGCGCCGTCAACCGCTTCGGCCAGGTTGGTGGTAAAAGCCAGCCGCCCGGCCGCCACGTTCTTGGCCAACAGCGCCTCAAGGCCCGGCTCGTAGATCGGCACTTCGCCCTTGCACAACCGGGCGATCTTGCCTGCATCTTTGTCGACGCAAATCACGTCATGGCCGAAATCTGAAAAACAGACGCCGGACACCAATCCGACGTAACCGGTTCCCACCATGGCAATTTTCATCTTGAAGACCTTTGACTGACTGGGCGTATCTCTAGGCAGTGGGATGCAGCCTGTCAAATCCACATGGCAAAGGCGGGAACAATGCCCCGCCCTTGCACAGACATCACTTGCCAGGCACCACAATGGGTGCTGGCCGCCGCTGGATCAGCGTGCGGTGTAGCGCTGTTCGACGATCACATAGTCAACATCATAGGTGCTGACCGATGTGATCCCGACCGATTTCAGCGCCATCAGCCCGTAGCCAAGTTCGCGGCCGCTGGCAGTGGGAATATTCGTGGTGATCGTCGCTACCAACGTGCCGTTGATCCTGAAGGCCGCACTGGTGCCAGCCGCATTCACGTCCACTTCAAGAACGTACGTTGTGCCAACCGCGACAGTGGTTGCCGTGTCCACAACCGTCTCGACACTGTTGGCGCGGGTAACCGCCTCGAAACGCCCGCCATTCACGGCATTGGTGTAGCGGAAGAACGCGCCGTCCACGCTCTCACCGGTGTTGCTGTCGATAAAGCCGCTGCGAACGGTGTAGGTTTCCGTGACCGTGGACAACGTGACAATCCGGATCCGGCTGGTCTGGATGGCCCTGCCAAGCCCCAGTCGCATGATGTTGAAGGCCGGCGATATGATCGACGTGCGACCGGTTGCCGTGGTCCCCGTTGCCCCACGCTGCCAGCCATAGCCGCCATCCGGTGGCGTTTGTCCACCATGCGCCGCACCGGTACCGCTGACAACAAACGTCCAGCTTTCCGTGTTTGTGACCGCAGCGCATTCGTGCATTGCAAAGAACCGGTTTGCGCCCGGCTGGATCGTGTCAGCCAAGCCCCCATCCGCGATGGTGGCCAGTGGCAGGGTCACATCCGTGCCGGTGCTGCTTTCCAGCAGACGGGTTGCAGCGGTGTAGGTCAGATCGGTGGCACTCCCTCCGGCCGGTGCGGCAAAGGTGCCGTCGGCGCGCAGGAATGTCGTCGTGCCACCGCCCGATGCCGGCACCAGCCCTTTCGCACCGCTGGTGAACGTGGCCAGCAGCGCCGTCGCCTGTGCCGCGCTCAGATCCTCCGGATCGCCGGTTCCGGCGGTGGTGCGGCCTTTGAACGTCGCGGTCGCCATGTTGGCCAGCTTGGTGTTGTCCACCGCGTCCGTCGCAATGGTCAGCGCCGTGGCCCCGGTGACATCGCCGGTATGGGTGGCATTGCTGACCTTGGCCGTGTTCGCCGTCACCGCAGCTGTCGCTGCCACCGCAGTGGAAAAGTCGCTGATGAAGGCCGCAGTCTTGGTGCCCGCAAGATCCGCCGCGTTGCCGCTGAAGGCCAGGGCGGACAGGTCGTTCAGCCATTTCTGCGCCTTGCCGAAGGCCGCAAGGATGCTGTCGGCGGCCACAACCGCCGTGCGGCTGCCTGCAGCGGTGAACCCGGTCAACGCGCTGGCAACAACCGTTGCCGCAAAATCGCTGATCGTTGCTGCAAGCTGGCTGCCGGTATGGGTTGAACGGTCGCGCAGCGCGCTGTCCGCTGCATTCGCCGTGGCCCCGTTGGCGACGTTCAGCACCGTCCGCACCTGCGCCGCAGTCAGCGCCTCGGGCACCCCACTGCCCGCCGTCGCCCGCCCAAGCAGGGTGCCGGTCGCCAGATCCGCCATCTTGGCCAACCCGACCGCGCCCGGATCAATCGTCCACACCGCGCCCGAGCCCGACACCGTAACATCGCCCTTGTCGCCGTCGCTGACCCCGCCCGACCCAACGACAACACTCGTCCCGCCGGTGCGAACCTTCACTTCTCCGGTCGTAGTGTTCAGCCACAGCGTCCCGTCTGCCGGGGTTGCCGGATCCGCCGCCTGCCCGCCCAGCTTTACCGGCTGCGGCAGCGTCACCTGACCGGTGGCCGCCTCGGCCAACAACGCAGTGTTGAACACTGACCCGCTGGCGCTGACCTTTACCGAAAAGTCATCCCCCCCCGCCGTGCCCATCTCGGCGCGCCCGGAAAAGCCGGTCTGGAACAGCAGGCTTGCCGTATCCCCCGCCGCCGCCTTGTTCAGCTTCAGCTGATGCCCCGCGCCTGCGTGACTAAACAGCGTTGCCGGCGATGACACCGCCAACCGGTTCGTCGCATCCGGCGTGGCCGATACTCCCAGCCGCGTCGCGATCAGCGGGCTTTCCGCAGGCGTCTTCCACGCGACCCCGTCAAACACCGCCGTCGCGCCCTCGGCCAGCACATGCGCCTGCCAACCCAGCAATGGTGCGGTGAATTGCCAGCCGGTTTCAGAAAACAGCGCGATCCTGCCCGACTGCCCGGCCCACGGACCGGTTGCCCCCGCTGCCACGATATGCCGGTCGCCGACCGCAGGCAGCGCCGGGGCCGTGGTCAGCGTCCGGTTGATCACCGCCAGCTGGACAATCAGGTCCAGCACGGTCAGCGCTTCGTTATGGGTGACGTGTTTCTGCGCCTGCGCCGGAAGGATCAGGGGCAGCGACAGGATCGTCGTATCATCGGGCATGAAAACCTCCGCGGGAACGCCTTGATCAGCGACCCTAGGAAATCTGCCTTCACACCCTGTAACCCGACCGCGCGGCCCCCCGGCCCCGCGCGCAACGCCTCAAGGGCTCGGCTGCGGCGGAATCCGCCCGCGCCGCGCCTCGGCCAAGGTGTTCAGGCTCACCGCCGCCACGATCATCGCCCCGCCCAGCAGCACGAACCCGTCAACCGCCTCGCCGAACACCACCGCACCCAACAGCGCCGCCCAGACGATCTGCAGAAACGTCACTGGCTGCGTCACGGCCAGCGGGGCTGCATTGAACGCCCGCGTCATCGCGTAATGTCCGAATGTCGCCAATGCCGCCACCAGCGCCAGCCAACCCAGCTGATCGCCCCGCACCGGCTGCCACACCCACCAGGCCATCGGTGCCAGACCCACCGTCACCGTCACCGACAGCACCGCCACCACGACCGATGCCGGGGCCAGGCCACTCAACCGCTTGGCAAAGATGTAACTCACCGCAAAGAACAACGTCGCGCCCAGCTGTGCCAGATGCCCGGCGGAAATCTCTCGCAACCCCGGACGCAACACCACCAGCGCCCCGACAAGCGCCACAACGACCGACAGCATCCGCCCGCGCCCCAACCCCTCGCCCAGCAACAGCCCCGCAATCACCAGCACAATCACCGGGTTCAGAAACCCAATGGCCGCCATCTCGGCCACCGGCACCCGCGCCATCGCGTAGAACCACAGGATCACCGCCGCCACATGCAGCAGGCCGCGCCAGCCGAACAGCCGCAGCACCTCGGGCGCAAACCGCATCGCCCGCGCCTGCCACATCGCCGGCAGCAGAAACACCAGCCCGATGCCAAAGCGGATGAACGCCGATTGCGCCGCCGGCAATTCCGTCCCCAGATGCCGGACCACGCCGTTGACGCCAACAAAGGCGACACCCGTGGCCAGCATCCACAACACCCCTTCGACGGGGCGGCCAAGATCGCTCAGTGCGCGCATGCGGCGGACAGAACCCGATGCCTCAACCAAAGGCAAGGGTCGCCGCGATGGCCCACATCGTCACGCCCACCACAATCTCCAGAACCACCCAGGCCTGCGGTCGCGCAAACAGCGGCGCCAGCAGCCGCGCGCCAAAGCCCAGCGCGGCAAAGAAGCTCAGGCTGCCTAGGGCCGCCGCAATGCCAAAGGCCAGCCCGTGCGGCGCGTATTGCGCCGAGATCGACCCGATCAGCACCACCGTGTCCAGATAGACATGCGGATTGGCCCAAGTCAGCAAAAGGCACGTCGCCAGCACCCGCCCCAGAGGGACCGTCCCACCCGCCGCAGGCTTCAACGCCTCGCCCCCCAGCAGCGCGGCCTTGAACCTCAGCGCGCCGTAGACCAGCAGGAACGCCACCCCGGCCCAGCGCATCGCCTCGCCGATCCAGGGCACCGCGCCCGATACCGCGCCAAAACCTGCCACCCCCGCACCAATCAGAATGGCGTCCGAAATGGCACAGGTCGCCACCACCGCCGCCACATGCTCGCGCCGGATGCCTTGACGCAGCACGAACGCATTCTGCGCCCCAATCGCCAGAATCAGGCTGACGGCCACCACATAGCCGTGCAATGCCGCCTCAAGCACTGGCCAGCCCCTGCAGTGCCGCCATCGCATCCTGCCGCCGGTCCCATTGCACAAGGATATGATCATGATGGAACCCCGCGATCACATTCGCGCTGATCCTAACCTTCGCCAAAGCCCCGGCAAATGCCGCCGTCAAGCCAACAGCCGCCAGATCGGAATGCACCGTCAGGCTGATACGCGCCCAGGCTTCCGATACCATCCCCGCCGCCCGCAGCGCCTCCAGCGGGGCCACAACCGTCAGGCCCTCATCTTCATTCACCGTGGCAAAGGGCACCAACGGCAACGCCCCGCCGGCCCAGACCGCAAAGCCATACGGCTCCGCTATCAGCACCGGCTCCATCTGCCGCAACAGCACCGCCAAATCGCGTTCGCCAGCCATCCTCGCCTCCCCTTTTCTTGCGATCAGACACAAGTCCCACTGGTAAGTCCAATTAATGTTTCTATACTAGATTAAGCAAAACTTCAGCGGTCACCCAATGCTCGATCCAGCCCAGCTTGCCGCGCTCGCCGCCGTCCACCGTCGCGGCTCGTTCGACCTTGCGGCGGCCGAACTCCACGTCACCCCCTCCGCCATCTCGCAGCGCATCAAGGCGCTGGAGGAGGCCGCCGGAACCCTGCTCATCCGGCGTGGCCAGCCCTGCACGGCGACTGGCGCGGGCCTGCGCCTGATCCGCCACCATGACGAAGTGGCACTTCTGGAACGCACCCTGTCACAAGACCTGCCCGGCCTTGGCAGCCGCCCGGCCACCCTGCGCCTCGCCGTCAACGCCGACAGCCTCGCCACCTGGGTGATCCCTGCGCTTGCCGCGACGACCGGCTTTCTTTTCGACCTGGTGATCGATGATCAGGACGTCAGCCAGGATTGGCTGAAACGCGGCGAGGTTGCCGCCGCCATCACCGGCCACCCCGGCCCGCTGCAAGGCTGCGACACGCACGCCCTCGGCGCGCTGCGTTACCGCGCCACCGCCTCGCCCGCATACATGGCGCGCTGGTTTCCGGGCGGCGCCAGCCCCGCCACCCTCGCCCTCGCCCCGGCGCTTACCTTCTCCGAAAAGGACCGCCTGCAGGAAATCTGGGTCGCCTGCCAGACCAAGGGCCACGCCCGCCGCGCCGCCTTTCCCAGCCACCGGATGGGCTCGACCCACGCCTTCGTCGATGCCTGCCTCCACGGCCTCGGCTGGGGCCTCAACCCCGAGCCGTTGGTCGCCGCCCACCTGGCTACCGGCGCGCTGGTGGAACTTAAGCCCGACACACCCCTCGACGTGCCGCTGTACTGGCAGTTCACCCGCCTCGCCGCCCCGGCCCTCGCCCCGCTGACCGCTGCCATCCGTCAGGCCGCCGCCCAAACCCTGGTGCCCCCCGGTTGACGCGCGCCACGCCACGCCGCATCCTGCCGCGATGACCGATCCCTTGCGCCCCTACCGCCAGCTTGCCCGCAACGCGCACCTCGCCAACCGGCGTCTCGCCAAGGCCATCGCCGCCTTGCAGCCCGGCGAATGGGATGCCCCGCGCGCAAGCTTCTTCCCCAGCCTCCGCGCCACGCTGAACCACATCTACACGGTCGATCTTTTCTACCTCGACGCGCTGCAAGGCGGCACCCTGGGCGTTGCCGCCTTTGAAACCAAGGAACCCTATCCCGATCCCGCCATGCTTTTCCCGGCGCAATTCGCCCTCGACCTGCAAGCCATCGCCCTTATCGACAGCCTGACCGTCGAAGACCTCGCCCGCCCGGTCCATATCCACCGCCACGACCGGATCCAGATCGACAGCATGGCCGACACGCTTATGCACGTCTTCCTGCACGACCAGCACCATCGCGGCCAGGTCCATGCCATGCTGTCAGGCACCAGCGTCACGCCGCCGCAACTGGACGAATTCTTCATGGCCGATGACGCAAGGTTTCGCGTCGGGGATCTTGCCGAACTGGGATGGGACGAAACGATGCTCATGCGCTGACATGCGCCATCGCCACATCCGCCAAGGGAACCGACCCCGGCCTTGCCGCGTTGCCTTGCTGATTACACTGTCAGGAGGACACCACCATGAAAGGCGTACTCGCCTGGGCCATCGGCATCCCGATCCCGATCATCATTCTGCTGTATTTCGCCGACGTGTTCTGATCCGGCCAACAGCCCAAAACGCAAAAAGCCCCCAACCGGGGGCTTTTTTATTCCGTCCGGTACGAAGATCACTCCAGCAGCGCCGCCACATCCTCGGGGATGTCGAAGTTATGCGTCACCGTCTGCACATCGTCATCCTCTTCCAGCATGTCGATCAGCCGCATCAGCTTTTGCGCGGTGTCCAGATCCACCTCGGTCAGGCTCTGCGCCTTCCAGATCAGCTTGGACTCCGTCGATTCCCCCAGCGCCTTTTCCAGCGCGTCCGAAACCTCTGACAGGTTCTCGACCTGGCAATAGATCCAGTGACCGTCGTCGTCGCTCTCCACGTCATCGGCACCGGCATCAAGCGCCGCCATCATCACGTCATCGGCAGACCCCGCCGACGCCGGATACGAGATTTCGCCCACCCGGTCAAAGCTGTGCGCCACCGATCCGGTGGTGCCAAGGTTGCCGCCGCATTTGCTGAAATACGACCGCACGTTGGATGCGGTCCGGTTCAGGTTATCCGTCATCGCCTCGACGATGATTGCAATCCCGTTCACGCCGTAGCCTTCATAGCGGATCTCGGTATAATCCGCGCCATCGCCCATCTGGCTTTTCTTGATCGCGCGATCGATCACATCCTTTGGCATCGACAGCGCCTTGGCCGCCTTCACGGCAAGCCGCAGACGCGGGTTCATGTCTACGTCGGGCATGCCCATCTTGGCTGCGACGGTGATTTCCTTCGCCAGCTTGGAAAACATCTTGGAGCGGAGTTTATCCTGCTTGCCCTTGCGGTGCTGGATGTTCGCCCATTTCGAATGGCCTGCCATGACCCGTCACTCCGATCCCGTCTTTGGTGCTGGCGGTGCTTACACCAGCGCGCGGTCGGGCCGCAAGCCCGTGGCTGACAGTCGCGAAGAACGGTTCAGCCCGTCCAATGCCCGGAATCAAGGGCGAAGCCCGCCGGGCAGCGCCTGACCGCCCCCTCGGGCAGGCGCTTTTGCAACGGTTGCCAGCAGAACTCCGGTAGGACGTGTTGAACCATAAACCGCCCGGGAACCAGCCGACCAGCGCCCGCCCGGCGGTCAGGCGTTGCCCTTCGTAGTCGGAGGCGAAGGGAGGGTCTGAGCCTGTTGCGGACGTTTATGTCGATGCCTCAATAGCCTCGTTTCAAGTCTTCTTCGCCTGCAAAAGAAAGCTCATGGGAATCTGTGCCTCTCGCCCTTCGTATATGTCGTACTCAGGTTCTCGGATCGAATATCCAAATTCCTTCAGGGACGTTGTCGCCAGTCCGGCGACGGCGCATGAAGTAACGATTTGACCGACGGAATGTATAAACCAGTAGCCGGTTTCGCCCTTGCCGTGGTCAACCCCGTCGTATGAAATCAAACCTTCCGCTTCTAGAGGATCCGTCCTGAAGTAACTGAAGGCAGGCTCATGTGGCGTTTCGCTGTCCGGGTCGAACATTTCCATGAAGGGGTGGGTTTCGTAAATCACCAGGTGACCACCGGGATGGAGGAGCCGCGCGATCACGCCGAAAAATGCGTCAAGATCGGGCATCCAGTTCAGAACGCCAATCGTGATCAGCGCCAGATCAAAGGTGCCGACATCTTCATTCAGATTGTAGATGTCGGCCTCGACCAGACGGCGCTGGAGGCCAGCGGCCTGCGCAAGCATCCTTGCCTGTTCGAGAAACGCACCGGATTGATCTATGCCCAGCGACGGCCGGATACCGAGCGATGCAAGCGACAACAACTCCCGAGCGTTGTTGCACCCAACCTGGACAGCCGATTTGCCTTCAAGTCCCAATACCCGGATCGCCTCGGTCAGTTCCGGGTCCAGCACAGAAAACCCTGGCTGGGCGACTTGCTTGATCAAAGCGTCCCACTCTTCGCCTTGACCATGCAGGGAAGCAGAAGCATTCCATGCCGCCTTGTTGGCAGAAGTGTAGACCGCAGATGAGCTCGTCATGGTCGTGCACCTTCGCCAGTTAACCGGACCATCCCTTGGCCAGAGGGCAGATTCGCGAGCCATTGGTCAAGGGCAGCTTCGTCCGCAAAGCGGACATTCCCATCCGCGCCCGGAACCCAAGCGCAAAGCGCCTCCGGGCCGCGCCCGCCTCACCCCGCCCCATACCTCAGCCGGATCACGTCCTCGCCAATCCGCTCACTGCCCAGCAGCCGCATCGGCGGCCTTGGCCCCACAAACATCGGCCTGCCTGTCCCCAGGACCACCGGGCGCAGGTACATGTGCACCTCGTCCAACAGCCCCCGCTCGCCCAACCAATGCGCCAGCACCGTCCCGCCCACATCGATTTCGCCCTGCAGCTCGTCCTTCAGCCGCCGGATCGCCGCTTCCACGTCGTCTTTGATCAACGTCGCATTGGGCCCGACCTCGGTCAGCGTCCGCGACACCACCCATTTCGGCTGCCGACGCCAGGCTTGCGCAAACTCGCGCTCTTCCGGCGACCAGCCCGGCTGGTCCTCGTCCCAATACTGCATCAGCTCGTACAGGCGACGGCCATAGATGCTGCCGGCGATCCCCTTGGTCATCTCGATGAAATGCCGAAACAGCACCTTGTCCGGCATCATGTCCTTGTGATCGTGGTCGACATACCCATCCAGCGACACATTCATCGCGAAGATCAGCTTTGCCATGCGGCCATCCCTTCCCGCTAGCCTTCCACCTCCGGCGGCGACACGAACACCCGGTCCATCCCTGCCGGATCGGTGATCACCACCTCGGCAAGTGGTGGCGAAACACCATCGGCCCCCAGCGCGTCAACAATACCGGTAAACAACTGGCGCAGGACATTGGGATTTTCCACCACGTTTACCACATAACCGTAGCCCGGCCCGCACTCCTCCAGCCGCCCCGACCCGCCCGATGCCGCCCAGTCGGCGCGGCAGACCGTGCCATCCGACAGTGTCAGTGTCAGCACCGTGTCAGACAGCCGCGCCGCCTGCGGCACCGGATTGCCCGAAGGCACGCCACAGCCCGCAAGCAGCATCAAGACCAAAACCTTGCGCATCAGAAATCCTTTCAAAGCGGCCAGATAAGCGGGATCAGCGCACAGGACACCAGCATCACGATCACATTCAACGGCAAACCGATCTTCACATAGTCCGAAAATCTGTACCCGCCCGGCCCGTAGACCATCATGTTGGTCTGGTACCCGACCGGCGTCGCAAAGGCGAGCGTTGCCGAAAACATCACCGCCACCACAAACGGGCGCGGATCAAACCCGAGCGTCTGCGCCAGTTCAATCGCAACCGGCGTGTAGATCACCGCCACCGCGTTGTTTGACAGAAACTCGGTCAGCACCAGCCCGATGAAATACACCGCCAGGATCAGGAAAAACGGGCTCAACCCCACCATCCACGGGGCGACAGCCGTCACCATCATCTCAACCGCGCCGGATTGGTCCAAACCCTCGCCTACCGCCAGCATCGCAAAGATCATTGCCAGCAAACGCCCATCGACAAAGGAAAACGCCTCGTCGCTGTCCACGCAATGGGTGATCAGGATCACCGCCACCGCAATCACCGCCAACGGCAGGATCGGCGCCGCATCCAAGGCCGACAGCACCACGATCAGCGCGAGTGCAGCCAGCGCGATGGGGGCCTTGGCGCGGCGGAACGCTGCCACCCGCGGTCGGCTGACGTCCACCAGATCCATATCCGCCGCCAGCTTCTGGATATCCTCTATATTGCCTTCCAGCAGCAGCGTGTCGCCGACCCGCACGATCAGATCATCCAGCTGCCGCCCGATGTTCTGGTTGCGCCGATGCACCGCCAGCACATACACGCCATAGCGCCGCCGCAGGCGCAGCTCGCCCAAAGACCGCCCCTCCATCCGGCAGCCGGGGCCGATCAGCACTTCCACCGTCTCGGTCGTGACTGACGATAGCTTGTCCACCAGATGCAGGTCGCGGCGCGTCTGCAATCCCAGCAATTCTGACATCTCAGTGCGCAGCACCACCCGGTCACCGGCCTGCAGCACCACGGGTGCCAGATCCCGCCGCAGGCTGGCATCGCCGCGCAACACGTCGATCAGCCGCACGCCGTCGCGCTTGAACAGATCCACATCCATCACCGGCTGGCCGATCAGCGGGCTGTCTTCGGGCACCGCCACCTCGGTGAAGAACTTCATCTTGCGCCGGTCACTCAGCAGCGCGCCCATCGACTGGCGCACCGGCAACAGCCGGTCACCAAACAGCGCAAGATAGATCGCCCCCGCCACCGTCACCGCGATGCCGAGG
>NZ_JANMET010000027.1:0-4515 GCF_031377265.1 Tabrizicola sp.
TGGTGGACGGGGCGAGTGTGTATGGGTATGCTTTGCAGAATCCGGGGAGGTGGATTGATAGGAGAGGGACGACCGCTCTCACCGTAGCTGGAGACTTGGCTTGGGGCGGAATACAGATCGGAGGGCAAATTCTTGGTGGCGGAATAATTTCTATAGGGATGATACTGTATCCGACTCAACTAGGCGACGGTACACTTCCTCAAAGCCTCATTGAGAATCCACCAATAGAAGATGTTTGTCCCAACGACTTTTGTGAACAGCTTGCCTTGGAAGAGGCAAAGGCTGGCGCAGGACGGACGATACCCATAAAGTTGGGCGACGAGCCTCGCATTGTTGCGCACTACGGTTTGGGCCCTTGGGTAAAGAAGGAGCATACGCATGTTTGTGCCGATGGTCGTAAACTTGTGATACATTATTTCTCAAACAATCGAGGGCGCAATGTCGAGCTCAAATTCAAGTGATTCAGGAAGCTCACATATTTCTTTAAGTGTCGATGAACAAAGCGACGGAACCGTTAATCTTATACTCCGTGCGTTCGGAGATGGATTTTGTATGATTGGATCCGCATATTTCGACACTACTGCAGTCATCGATTTTCTTTCCGAGCTTCGCAGATTTCCACTGGGTTGCGACCCAGCACCATTTTTATCTGGTGGATATCTTGATGACGCAGGCAAAGTTATCGTGACTGAGACTCTTCATATTTCAGTATCTCAAATTACCAAATCCGGGCTTCTGGCCATGATGATCAGGGTGTTCTCGCCGGATCCCGAGTATTGGGAAAAGGGATTCGGCCATGGTGGCCGCTGCAGTTATTTTTTGAACTATGAGGATTTGAAAAAATTCACTGATGATTTTGAGAGACTCATTGGTGGAAAAACCTCTTGCTTTGAATTTGATAGATTCACGAGAATTTGAAGGGATTTTCTTAGAGATTAGGCCTTCAGTCTCTCGGCCTGGATCGCTAGACGCTAGGTGGTGCACGCCCTCACCTCGCCGATAGCCGTGACGATCCACTCGGTGTTCGACAGCGAGCCGTAGGGTGGATGCCAACCCACCACTCCAAGCCACCCCGATTCGCCCGACATGGTTAACGCCCGCTTCGTCGCCCGTGCGAAGAGACGGAAGGAAGACGCAAGGAAGACGGAAAGAAGACGCCGAAAACCCCGCTAATCCCTTGCATTAACGCCCGGATCGGTAGGTCGAGGGTCACCCCGAATATCTCCCCCCCGCCCCGCCAACCTCCCCGGCCCCGGCGGTCGCAAAGGCCACCTCCCCGCCCCCAGACCCGCCCGAACCGGCCTGCGACAGCCCCCCTTCGCACCGGGCGACAGGCTCCCCCCACAAAGCCACCGGGCGAACGAAGCCATTCCACATCAATCCCTTACCCGATCCGCCACCTCCGCCCCTCGCAAGCGTGCTCGGGCCTACACGGGAACCAATCCACCAAACTGCCCCCCGCCGTCGTCCACACCTCCCCCCAACCGCTTCCCCGGCCAGTGGGTCATGAGGGAGAGGTTCTGGAAAGCATCGTGACCAAGTCGCGGGATCGCAGGGCGGCACTGAAATTCCTGAAGAAATCCATGAGGCGTCATGGCCGACCTGAGACCATAGTGACAGATCGGCTTCGATCCTATGGCGGCGCCTTGAAGGACCTCGGCCGCGGCGATGACCGAGAGATGGGGCGTTGGCTCAATAACCGCGCAGAGAACTCCCACTTGCCATTCCGCCGACGCGAGCGGGCCATGTTGCGGTTCCAGCGCATGCGTAGGTTGCAGAAGTTCGCCTCGGTCCATGCCTCGGTCCACAACCACTTTCCGACGGAGCGCCATCTCCAGAACCGGCGCACCTACAAGCAGACCCGCGCCGCCGCTCCCGCAGAGTGGCGCGGCCTTCTTGCCGCCTGTGAATAGCCCCTAGTTTGCTAGAGGCCTTGCAGTTTCAGTTCCTGCTGCTGTTCGAAAGCGATCGGTGACAGCATGCCATTTCTAACGTGTTTGCGCTGCGGGTTGTAGAGGAACTCGATGTAATCGAACACGTCTTGGCGAGCTTCTTGCCGGGTTTTGTATTTCTTGCGCCGGATCCGCTCGCGCTTGAGCAGGTTGAAGAAGCGCTCCGCCACTGCATTGTCCCAGCAGTTCCCACGGCGGCTCATGCTGGGGGCCAGATTGTGCTGCTCAAGGAACGCCTGCCACTCATAGCTGGTGAACTGGGAGCCTTGGTCGGATTGCACGTGGACCTTGGTCTTTGGTTTGCGCCGCCAGACGGCCATCAGCAGGGCTTGCAGCGGTAGGTCTGCATAGGTGCGGGCCTGCATTGACCAGCCGTTGACCCGGCGAGAAAACAGATCGATCACGACCGCCAAATACAAGAACCCCTCATGCGTGCGGATATAGGTGATATCTGTCACCCAAAACTGATCCGGGGCATCAACATCGAACTCCCGGTTCAGGGTGTTGTCCGCCACGACAGCAGGGCTGCCACCATAAGAGCCGGGCCGTTTTTTGTAACCAATCTGGGCCCTTATGCCTGCCAAACGGGCCAAACGCCAAGCCCGGTTGGGGCTGATATCCTCGCCGAGGTCGCACAGATCATCGTGCAGCTTGCGGTAGCCATAGACTTCTCCGCTTTCCGTCCAAGCTTTCTTCAGCAGCTTTGTTTGCCGCTGATCCTCCAACACACGCTGACAAAATGGCTCACGCAGCCAGGCGTAAAAGCCGCTCGGGTGCACCGATAGCGTCCGGCACATGGCCCTGACCGCAAACACTGGCCTGTTCTCGGCTATGAACGCATACCTCACCGGGATTCCCTGGCGAACTCTGCGCCTGCCAGCGGTCTCGAACCGATGGCGTCCACTGGCAGGCCCTTTTTTAGGATGTCCCGTTCCTCCGTGACACGCGCCAAATCCCGCTTCAGTCGGCGGATCTCATCGGCTTGCGCGTCGACCTCTTTGATCACCTTCGTCGGCCGCGAAAACAGCCGCTGCCATGTATAGGCTGCCATGTATCGATCGACTTCGTGCTGACCCCTAAACGCTCAGCCACCTCGCGGACCGGATAACCCCGATCCTCGACTTGGGCGACAGCATCGCGCTTGAACTCATCTGTGAACTGCGTGGGGGACATGTGTGGCTCCTTGCTTCCAAAATTACCAAGCAAGGCATCTACAAATTTAGGGGCTATTCAGAGGACGGCTCCCCTTTGCAGAAAAGCCCTTCCCTTCCACAAATTCCACCTTATGATCTCGCTCCATGATCAAGGGTTCACATATCAATCGCACCGCCGGGGCACCCCGCCCCGCCCTGCACCTTGGTCTCCTGCTTCTTAGCCGCCTCTGAGCGTGCCTTCGGGTGCTGCCGCTCAGAGGTGACACGCGCCCGAACGCAAAGCGCAAGACAGACAGGAGTTTCCCCGATGACCAAAGCGGCTCAAGACAAAGTCGTCATTTTTGACACCACCCTGCGCGACGGCGAACAATCGCCCGGCGCCACGATGACCCATGATGAAAAGCTGGAGATCGCGGGCCTGCTTGACGAGATGGGCGTCGACATCATTGAGGCGGGCTTCCCGATTGCCTCCGATGGTGATTTCGCGGCCGTTTCGGAAATCGCCAGACGCGCCGTCAATTCAACGATCTGCGGCCTCGCCCGCGCCAATTATAAAGACATCGACCGGTGCTGGGAGGCGGTGCGCCACGCCCGCTCACCGCGCATCCACACCTTCATCGGCACCTCGCCCTTGCACCGCGCCATCCCGAACCTCGACATGGACCAGATGGCGGAACGCATCCACGACACCGTGACCCATGCCCGCAACCTCTGCGACAACGTGCAGTGGTCGCCGATGGACGCCACCCGCACCGAACATGATTACCTCTGCCGCGTGGTGGAAATCGCCATCAGGGCCGGCGCGACCACCATCAACATCCCCGACACCGTCGGCTACACCGCCCCGCGCGAAAGTGCGGCGCTGATCGCCATGCTGCTCGCACGCGTGCCCGGTGCCGACAGCGTGATCTTCGCCACCCACTGCCACAACGACCTTGGCATGGCCACGGCGAACGCTTTGGCGGCGGTCGAGGCCGGGGCGCGGCAGATCGAATGCACGATCAACGGTCTTGGTGAACGCGCCGGCAACACCGCACTGGAAGAGGTGGTAATGGCGATGCGGGTGCGCAATGACATCCTGCCCTACCGCACCGGCATCGACACCACCAAGATCATGAACCTGTCGCGGCGGGTGTCCTCGGTTTCGGGCTTTGCGGTGCAGTTCAACAAGGCCATCGTCGGCAAGACTGTTGGCCGTGGCCATGCCCAGATCATTGTGGCAATGGGTGGCAAAGATGATCTCATCCGCCCCCGGCACGCGTTCCAGCAGCATGCGGATCAGAGCGGCGGATTCGCGCGGGGCCGTATAGCCCACGGTATCAGGAATGTTGATGGTAGTGGCCCCCGCCTTGATCGCAATTTCCACCACGCGGCACAAATAATCATGCTCGGTGCGGGTGGCATCCATC
>NZ_JANMET010000247.1:0-5180 GCF_031377265.1 Tabrizicola sp.
GGCGGGGCCAACCCACCCCGCCCCGCCCGGAACAACGCGCACCCCACACCGCCGGGCAGCGCCCGACCGCCCCCTCAGCCGCGCGCTCCTCCACCCTCACCAGCGGAACCACCGCCGCAAGACGCTGACCCATAAACCGCCCAAACCCGCCGTTGCCGCGCCCACCCGGCGGTCAAGCGCTGCCCCTGTGGTGTCAACGCGACAAAGGCATCGTAGGGTGCGCTACAGCGCACCATGTTCGTCATCGACCAAGCCGACGCCCACGACGGTGCGCTGCAGCGCACCAACTCCGCCCTCCGGAACCATTCCCCCCCGCACACGTTATACCCAGTCCGCCCCACTCCGGCTGCGGCCCCAACAGGTGCACCCCATGTCCCTCGGCACAATCCTTCTCATCATCCTGATCCTCGCCCTGGTCGGCGCGCTGCCGACCTGGGGCCATTCCCGGTCCTGGGGGTACGGCCCGTCGGGCGGCCTTGGGCTTTTGGTGGTCATCTTGCTGATTCTGGTGCTGATGGGCCGCATCTGACGACATAACGCGCACGGGGTCGCTCCAACACACCTCTGCGGCCCCCCTTTCCGCACGCGCCGTCCGGCGCTATCAAAGCGCATGGTCATCGAACACCTCACCCTCCACATCCCCCTCGCCCTCCGCCAGAGGTTCCTCAAGGCCGACGGCGAGGTCTGGACGGCCACCCTTGCAGCCCGGCCCGGCTTTCTCGGCAAGGAGACCTGGGCCGACGCCACCGACCCCGAAACCCTGCACCTGATCATCCGCTGGCAGACCCGCGCCGCGTGGAAAGCCGTCCCCGCCGCCCTCCTGAACGAAGCCAATGCCCGGATGACCGCCGCCATGGGCCAGCCCTGTCCCGTCCTCACCTGCACCGACCTCGACGTTCTTGATCCACATCAACGCCACCCCGGTCCCCCGGCGGCATAGTCCTTGCGTCACCCAAGCAACCGGAGGCTGCCATGACCGACCAGGAAACCACGCTCAAAGAACCTGAAACCCCGACCGAACCGCAGAAGAAACGCACCTGGACCGAAGAGATCGAGGTTGCGGGCGATCAGTTGGTGGCTTCCGTCAAACGCCTCGCCGCCGAAGGGCAGGTCAAGCGCATCCGCATCACCGAGCCGGATGGCGATCTGATCGTGGAACTGCCGCTGACCATCGGCGCCATTGCCGGCGGTGCTGTCGTGCTTGCGGCCCCGTTGCTGGCCATCATCGGCGCGATTGCGGCCTTCGTCACCAAGGTCAAGATCGAGGTCGTGCGCAGCGGCGCGGACGACAAACCCAAGTCCTGACACCAAAGTAGGGTGCGCCACAGCGCACCTTACACCTCGCGATCCTTAACAAACAGTGAATCCAGTCAACCTAACCCATTGATTTATAAAGAACCACAATGATGTCCACGCGTGGACATCACCCCAACAGCCCCAGAACCTCCTCGGCCAAAGCCGCCACCTCAACGGCCCCCGGCCCCCGGGTCTCCACGACCGAAGCCCCCTCCCCAAGGCTCCGAGCATAGGCCACCCGCGACCCCAGCCGCGCCGCCGCAACGGCCCCCACCAGCCCCGCCGCCGCGAACACCTCCGCCCCCAGCCGCGACCCCGCCTTGCCCCGGTTCATCACGATCAACGCCCGCCGCCCCTCGCGCCCGACCAGATCGAACACCCCATCCGTCGCCCACAGATCCACCATCGACTCCGCCACCGGAACCAGCACCAGATCCGCCTCCCTCAGGGCAGGCCGCAAATCCGCATCCACCTTCGGCGGGGTATCGACGATCACGATGTCCACCAACTTCCGCAACTTCTCGCACTCATACCCAACGCCCCAGGCCGACGCGGTGGAAAACTCCATCCCCGCCTCTTCCAACCGCGCCCGCCGGGCCAGAAACCACCGCCCAAGGCTGCCCTGCGGGTCGGTGTCCAGCACCGCCACCGTCAGCCCCCGGCGAACGAACTCCACCGCCAGATTTACTGCCAGCGTCGTCTTTCCGGCCCCGCCCTTCTGCTGCGCGATCGTCAAAACCTTGCCCATGGCGAATCTCCCGTTGCCGCATTGCAGCATAGCCCGCTAAAGCCCCAGCGCACAGACATTGCCGATGGCTGCGCCGATCCGCGCCGGAGCCAATGCCTTCGGCCGCCTCCGACCCGCTCAGCGGGTCTTGATTTTCCGGGAGACCATGGCAAATTCTTCGCTGCGACGTTAACTTCTCGACCACTGTCTCCGTGCATCGGCCACAGCAATCGACCACAAGCTGACGGAGCCAGGCCGTCGCACTCTCGCGGGCGGCAATCAAACGGGAGACCTCACGATGGCCAAGGGCACCGTGAAACGGTTCAATGAAACCAAAGGCTACGGATTCATTGCGCCGGAAGGCGGAAGCAAGGATGTGTTCGTGCACATCACCGCACTGGAGCGCGCAGGGCTGCGCAGCTTGAAGGACGGACAGGCAGTGACGTTCGATATAGAGGTCGGACGCGACGGGCGCGAGTCGGCAACGAACCTGACTCTTGCCTGATCGAAAACCAGCAGGCCCATGGCCGTGCAGAGATCGGCCATCCGATCCCGTTTCGTCAGCCTCAGGACATGTGCAATGTCAGCCGATCGCGAAGCACATGCTCGAAACCGATGCGAAAGGTTGTCTCCGACGCAGCCGCAGGCAGGCAGACGGCGGTTCTGCGGCCAAGTGGATAGGCTGGCACGTCAAATTCGCGGCTCACAAGCATCACCCGCATTTTCGCGTCGGCAGCGATCAGCGTTGCGATGGCACGCTCGGCAGCTTCGATCCCGCCAAAGCTGTCACATTCCATCACGAACAGATCATATCCGAACGGGTCGTCGATGATCGCTGCAAGGGCATTGTAGACCTCGCTGTCGGTATCGACACTGCAGCCGTATTCGACAAGTCGTTGCCGCATCAGTTCGTCTCGGTCATTCGTCAAGAGCATCACGCGCGCACCAAAGCAGTTGTGCGTAATCTGACGGTGGTAGATCTTTGAAATGATTTGCACGCGCACTTGCCTCCTGCCTCACAAACCCAAAATGACCCACGATTGCGGTCTACATTTGCCAGAAATAAGAAGCTTTGCGGGTAAATTCATCCAGATTGTGCCATTTTCAAGCAGAGGTTGCGGATGCTCATAGACCCTGCAACGCCAAGGTTGCAAGTTTTGTCTCTTGGGTTCAGCCTAGCTTCATCGGCCATCGCCTTGCCAGTCCGATCTTTGTAGACCTGCCACAGGTGCCACGAATCGCCCGCCGAGGAGACCACAGATGAACAGCCACGCAAACCTCACGCATTGGGCAGACCGAACGGACCTCGCCGCTGTCTTTCGCTGGACAGCGCGTCTCAATATGCACGAAGCGGTGGCAAACCACTATTCTTTTGCAGTGAACCCTGACGGCTCCCGGTTTCTGATCAACCCGAACGGCCGCCACTTCGCCCGTATTACCGCCTCCTCGCTGATCGAAATCGACGCCAATGATCCTGCCACGATGGACCGGCCCGATGCCCCCGACCCCACCGCCTGGGGCCTGCATGGTGCGATCCATCGCGCGTTGCCACATGCCCGCTGCGTGATGCATGTCCATTCGATGCACGCAACCGTGCTGGCCAGCCTCGCAGACTCGCGGCTGCCGGCGATCGACCAGAACTCCGCGATGTTCTACAACCGCATGGTCGTTGATGACCACTACGGCGGCATGGCGTTCGAGGCCGAGGGCGCGCGCTGTGCCGCCCTGCTGGCTGACCCGAAAGTCACGACGCTGGTGATGGGCAACCACGGCATCCTGATCATCGGCCGCAGCGTGGCGGAGACGTTCAACCGTCTTTACTACTTTGAGCGCGCTGCCGAGACTTACATCCGCGCCCTGCAGACCGGCCGCCCGCTGCGCGTTCTGCCAGAGGCGATTGCCGAAAAGACCGCGCAGGAATGGGACGCCTATCCCGGTTTCGCCGACGCGCATCTGTCGGAAATCAAAGCGATGCTTGACGCCGACGACCCGGGCTATGCTGGCTGACATGCCACGTCACCGAGTTGTCGGTGGATCATGGGTGCGTACAGGTCGCGCACTGGCCCCGACTGCAGCCAGCGACATCCAAGCCGCATTTGGCGCCCGACTCCGTTGACCCTTCGCATGGCGTCTTTTGTGGCGGTTTTGCGAGGCGGACGTCGGTCGCGGCGCAGACGATCCGAAACGCACAAGACAACGCTGCGCCTGATGCCGTTCCAGAAAGGCCGTCCATGTCGAAATCGCCCAACATCCTGATCCTGATGGTCGATCAACTGAACGGCACGCTGTTCCCTGACGGCCCAGCCGATTTTCTGCACACTCCGAACCTCCTCCGTCTCGCCGCCCGGTCCGCCCGTTTTGCCAACGCCTACACCGCCTCGCCGCTGTGCGCCCCGGCGCGTGCGTCCTTCATGTCGGGCCAGCTGCCCTCGCGCACCCGTGTCTATGACAATGCCGCCGAATTTGCCTCCGACATCCCGACCTATGCCCACCACCTGCGCCGCGCGGGCTATTACACCGCGCTTTCGGGCAAGATGCATTTCGTGGGCCCGGACCAGCTACATGGCTTCGAGGAGCGGCTCACGACCGACATCTACCCCGCCGATTTCGGCTGGACGCCGGACTATCGCAAACCGGGGGAGCGCATCGACTGGTGGTATCACAACCTCGGCTCAGTCACCGGCGCGGGGGTGGCAGAGATCACCAACCAGCTGGAATATGACGATGATGTCGCGCATCAGGCCACACAGAAACTGTACGATCTGTCACGCGGTGCCGATGATCGCCCCTGGTGCCTGACGGTCAGCTTTACCCACCCGCACGACCCGTTTGTCGCCCGCCGAAAGTACTGGGACCTGTATGAGGCGGCCCCCGAACTGGCCCCGCCCACCCCCATCGCCTACGCCGACCAAGACCCCCATTCCCAACGCCTGATGGACGCGTGTGACTTCACCGCGTTCGACCTCACCCCCGAAAACATCCGCTGCTCCCGCCAAGCCTATTTCGCCAATATCTCCTACATCGACGATAAAATCGGCGAGCTGCTAAACGCGCTAGACGCCACGAGACAAGAGGCCATCATCCTCTTCGTCTCCGACCACGGCGAAATGCTGGGCCGTCGCGGCCTCTGGTTCAAAATGAACTTCTTTGAAGGTGC
>NZ_JANMET010000038.1:0-7054 GCF_031377265.1 Tabrizicola sp.
CCGTCCTTAATCATCCTGTCGTTCAATCGATTGCAGATTCCCATAACCGTTCTGCCGCCCAAATCGTCCTTCGCTGGGGTGTCCAACGTAGCCATTTTTCTTCCGCCGGATTGCTGCGAAAGTGACGCGCAGAAGGCCCCCAAGGATCAAGATCAAACCAAACCCGCCGACTAGCGCCCCAAAGGCAAAGGCGACAAACATCACGACCGCTCCAAGGCCCGAGAGAAGCGAAGAGGTTGCTTCGAATAACCCCGCGCCGATGAAAAACAGGAGGGACGGCGCAAGGATGATCAGCACGCCATCCCGAAGCTCTTTCACCGGTTATTCCCCATACGCGTTCTTGTCGTGCTTCTCGACAATCGTCGCAAAGCGCCGGGCAAAGCGTTCATCCGCCTTCGCCTTCTGCTCCAGGATCGCCCTTGCGAACACCATGTGCCCCTCATGCGCTTCCAGCATGTCGGCCATCTTGTCGTTGGTCGCAGCGCCAATCGCCGCCATCGCGGTCTGGGCTTCCTGGTCGGTTTTCACCCCGATCTCGTTGATCCGGTGCGCCACGTCCTGCTGCTGGGCGGTCTTCAAAGAAGACGTCAAAGCATCATACAGCACAACCCGCTGCTTGGTATCCGTCTGCAGCTTGTTAATCAGCACCAGCTGCGTCGCCGCCTGATTCTGCAACGAATCCACCCAGGTCTTACCCTTCTCGATATAGCGCTCCAGCGTCTGGCTTTTCGCCAGCTTCACCTGCTCGTCCTGCACCAAAGCGTTGTACTTGGCGTTCAGGTTGGCCAGTTCCGTCTCCAGCTTGGTCCGCGCCGCCGCGTCCTGCTCGACGCTGATCTTGTTCTCCAGCTCGATGATCTTGGGGTCCATCCCCGCCACTTCGGCGCGCACCGCCTCCAGCGCGCCCACGGTTTCTTCGCGCTCGGTCAGCGTCGACGAAAGGTTCGTCTCCACCCGCCCCTTCTGCACGTTCAGCATATCAAGCTGGCCTTGCAGCAGCCGCACGATCACATCCGATTTCCCGATCAGGTCCTGCAGCTTGTCATCGACCGAGGCAGACCGCATCCGCTCCTGCCGCATCGAATCCGCCTTGGCCGAGGAGAAAATGCCGATGAAGCTTTCCATCCCGGTTTTCGACCGCATTTCCGCAAACTCGGCCGAAAAGCCCGCCGTCACATCATCCAGCCCCATGATCAGCTCGGCGATGTTGGCATTCATCAGGTCGGTGTGCTTGTGCACATCCTCCAGCGTGGCGTTCTCGACATCAATCGAGATACCCTCGTCCAGCTTGGTTCGTGCCGCTTCGATCCGCCCGGTAATGGCAGAAATCTTCGCCTGCGCCTCGGCCACCTGAGCCTGGCTTTCCTTGATCTGCGTTTCGAAATCGGCCATCGCGCCCTCCGTTGAACCACTTTGCATGCACATAAGAATGTAACGCCAAATTACATCCCTCTCCTCCGGGAAAATCGGTTGCCAGCAGCACGGGCCGCAAGGCACTCTTTTCCCATGTCAGACGCCGCCATTCTTGCCGCAGTTGCCTCCAGACGCCAAGACCTCATTGGCCTTACGCAAGACCTGGTCCGGATTCCCACGCTGAACCCGCCGGGCCAGCACTATCGCACGATCTGCGATTACCTCGCCGCCCGCCTGCTCCTTTCAGGTTTCAATGTGGCATTCATCCGCGCCCATGGTGCACCGGGCGACAGTGACACCTTTCCGCGCTGGAACCTCGTGGCGCGCATCGACAGCGGACAACCCGGCGATTGCGTGCATTTCAACAGCCATCACGACGTGGTGGAGGTGGGGCACGGCTGGACCCGTGATCCCTTTGGCGGCACGCTTGACGGTGATCGCATCTATGGCCGTGGCGCCTGTGACATGAAAGGCGGCCTCGCCGCCAGCATCATCGCGGCCGAGGCGTTTCTTGTCACCACACCCGATTGGCGCGGCAGCCTGGAAATCTCCGCCACGGCGGATGAGGAATCCGGCGGCTACGGCGGCGTCGCCTACCTCGCTGAACATGGCCATTTCGTGCATGTGACCCACGTCATCATCCCCGAACCCTTGCACAAAGACCGGATCTGCCTTGGCCATCGTGGCGTCTGGTGGGCCGAGGTGGAAACCCATGGCCGCATCGCCCACGGTTCCATGCCATTCCTGGGGGACTCAGCCATTCGCCACATGGGTGCGGTCCTCGAACAGATCGAGGATACCCTCACCCCGAACCTTGCCACCAAAACCACGGCAATGCCGGTGGTCCCGCCGCAAGCCCGGCAATCTACGCTGAACATCAATTCCATCCACGGCGGTGCAGTGGAACCGCAACCCGGCGACACCTCGCTTCCTGCCCCGACGGTGGCCGACAGCTGCCGCATCGTGCTTGACCGCCGCTTCCTGATCGAAGAATCGCTGCCCGAGGTGAAGGCCGAACTGACCCGCCTGCTGGACCGTCTCACCGAAACCCGCCCCAACTTCCGTTATACCATCCGCGACCTGTTCGAGGTGCAGCCCACCATGGCCCCGCGCGATGCCCCCATCGTCACCACCACCGCCAGCGCCATCGAACGGGTTCTCAATCGGCTGCCGGACTACGTCGTGTCGCCCGGCACCTATGACCAGAAACACATCGACCGGATCGGGCGGCTGAACAACTGCATCGCCTATGGCCCGGGCCTTCTGCATCTCGCCCACCAGCCTGACGAATGGGTCGGCGTGCAGGATATGGAAGACAGCGCCAAGGTCATGGCCCTTGTGCTCAGCGACCTTCTTGCTTGATTTCATCTGTCCCCAAATATCCCGGGGTCCGGGGCAGCGCCCCGGCGGTTGGCCTCAGACCGGAATATTGTCGATTAACCGCACCCCATCCACCCAGGCCGCCGCCAGCATCCGGCGCGGGCGCGATGGGTCATCCGATGGCATCAGCGTGCCTGCGTCGCGCAGCTCGATGTATTCCACCCGCTCGAACCCCGCCGCGCGCATGGCTTCGGCGGCCTCGCGAATCGCCATGCGGTCGGACTGACCGGCGCGAATGTCCATCGCTGCCGCCGTGATTGCGGCGTAGAGCACCGGCGCCTTGGCCCGCCCCGCCGCCGTCAGCCGCACGTTGCGCGATGACATCGCCAGCCCGTCGGCCTCGCGGATCGTCTCACAGCCGACGACATGCACTGCCAGGTTCAGGTCGGCCACCAGCTTCAGCACCACCTGCAACTGCTGCCAGTCCTTCTGGCCAAAGTAACCCCGGTCGGCCATCGTCATCCCAAAGAGCTTGGTCACCACCGTGGCGACCCCGTCGAAATGTCCCGGCCGCATCCGCCCTTCCAGCGGTTCCGACACCCCCGCCACCGACACCTTGGTGCCATAGCCTTCGGGATAGACCTCCTCAGGCGCGGGCGCGAAGATCAGATCGACCGGCACCGTGGCCAACAGCGCCGCATCCGCCGCCTCGGTGCGCGGATATTTCTTCAGATCGTCGGGGTTGTTGAACTGCTTGGGGTTCACGAAAATCGTGGTGATCACCCGGTCACACTCGGCCCGCGCCGCGCGGGCCAGCGACAGATGCCCGTCATGCAGCGCGCCCATCGTGGGCACCACGCCGATGACCTCACCCGCCGCCTTCCACGCCCGTACACGGCTGCGCAGATCGGCCACCGTCCGGACAATCGGGGTCATTTCTTCACCGGCACCACATCGGGAAACGAATGCTCCGGCGCGGGAAACGCGCCAGACCGCACGTCGGCCGCATAGGCCGCAATCGCCTCACCCGCCATTGTGCCCAGCTCGGCATAGCGTTTCACGAATTTCGGGCGGAACTCGGTGAACAGTCCCAGCATGTCATCCACCACCAGCACCTGCCCGTCGCAATGCACTCCGGCACCAATGCCGATCGTGGGGATCGTCAGCGCTTGCGTGATCCGCGCCGCCAGCCCCTCCGGCACCTTTTCCAGCACCACCGAAAACGCCCCCGCCGCTTCCACCGCGCGGGCATCTGCCATCACCTTGTCCGCCTCGCCGTCACGCCCCACCACCTTGTAGCCGCCCAGCGTGTTCACCGATTGCGGCGTCAGGCCCACATGCGCCATCACCGGCACGCCGCGCGCGGTCAGAAACGCAATCGTGTCATGCATATGCACGCCGCCCTCCAGTTTGACCGCCGGCGCACCGGTTTCGGCCATCAGCCGGCTGGCATTGCGGAACGCCTGCTGCGGGCTTTCCTCATAGCTGCCGAACGGCATGTCGATCACCGGCATTGCCTTTTGCGCCCCGCGCACCACGGCACGGCCATGCAGGATCATCATCTCCATCGTCACGCCAAGGGTGGAGGGCAGGCCGTGGATCACCATCCCCACCGAATCGCCCACCAGCACGATGTCGCAATGCGGGTCCACCAGCCGCGCCACCGGGGTGGAATAGGCGGTCAGCACCACCAGCGGCACGGTTCCCTTGCGGGCGCGGATGTCAGGGGGCAGCACCGGACGGATGGGGGATGTGGCGCTCATCAGGGGTCTCCGGGCGCGGACGTTTCTCGTTCTGCCCGTCATATGGGCACAGCCACCGCCCGCCTGCAACAAATTTGCGCCGCACTGCAGCAGCGGCGCAGGCTTGACCCGGCGGTGGCATCAATCCTCAATGGCGCAAACAAAGGATGACCCGATGACCCTGATTCAGCGCCTGACCCGTGACGGCATCACCCCTGACGTAACCCGTCCCGACCCCGCAAAACTTGTCTCCGGCGATCCGGTTCACAGCACCTGGAACGTTGAAGACCGCGACGGGCTTTACTCTGGCCTCTGGCAGTCAACTCCGGGCACTTGGCGCGTCGCCTATGCCGAGTGGGAATATGTGCATATCCACGCAGGCCATTCCATCCTGACCGGCGCGGATGGCAGCGTCACCCATCTGCGGGCCGGCGACAGTTACCTGATCCGGCCCGGCTTTGAGGGCACCTGGGAGGTGATCGAGACGACGCTGAAAGACTACGTCATCCAGAGTTAGCGCCGCCAGAGGTGCCTGCCGTCACCGTGGCTTGCGGCACTTCGGGCAGTGGGCATTCGTTCGCCTCGATCCCTTTGCGCTTGCAGGCCGACAGTCGCTTCTTTTCGGCCTTCTCGGCAGCCAAAGCGTCAGCTTCGGCCTTTTTGGCGATCAGAACCGCCTCTTTTTCTTTCTTTTTGATGTTTTCCGGCGTTTCCGGCACCACGCGGCCAAAGGCGTCGTCCATCTGCGGCCCGTCCACGGCCAGGCTTTCTTCCTGACTGCGCACTTTCACCCGGGTGCCGTTGTCGACGCGGCCATACAGATCAATCGCATCCTGATTGAACAGCCGGATGCAGCCTGCACTGGTCGCATGTCCGATTGACGCATTGTCCACCGTGCCATGAATCCGGAACATCGTGTCACGACCGCCGCGATACAGATACAACGCCCGCGCACCCAAGGGGTTGATCAACCCGCCGGGCAGACCACCGGCATAGGCCGCGTAAAGATCAGGGCGCGTGCGCACCATGTTCGCCGTCGGCTGCCATGAAGGCCACTCAGCCTTGCGCCCGATCACCCCGGCGCCGCGGAACGACAGACCTTCGCGTCCGACTGCGATAGGGTAGCGTATCGCGCGCCCGCCCTCCATCACGAAGTAAAGCTTGCGCGAGAAGGTATCGATGACAATCGTCCCCGGCGCATCATCCGCCGTGTAGGCCACCTCTTCGCGGCGATTGCCTTCAAAGAGGTATTTCTCCGGCACCGGCTGAATGAAGAACTCGCCATCCTGAGCCCCCTCATAGCCGGGCACTTCGGCACGCGCGGTGGGTTGGGTTGGCGTGCTGGCGCAGGCGGCCAGGAACGGTATCAGCAGGACGGCGGCAAACCGGGCAAATGCATGGGTCACGGGCAGACTCGATGGTTAAGGGCAACTGACTGCACCTTGCGCCACGCAGGTCCCCCGGCGTCAAGCCCTCTGGCCACCGAATCTTCCTGAATCTTCCCAATGCGTTGCCCCCGGAAGCTGATTCCGGGGGCGCATGAGCGGATTTTGTCAGTTTACCTTGCCGATGGACCAGAACTGCGTCTCGCCCGAGCTGTCGTTCGTGCCGTCATTGTCGGTCACCAGCCAGCCGATTCCCCCCACATCCACGGCAAAGCCTTCGACCTTTTCCGAAACATAGCCGTGGCCCAGCTTCAGGTCGGGGATCAGATCGCGCACCAGTTCTTTGGTCACCACCGGCAGCGGGCCATCCAGCGGGGCGGGCACCATCTGCGCCACCGACACGCGGGTCAGATGCTTGGTCTTTGCTGCACCGGCAACCTGGTTGTCGCGCTCGATCAGATAGGCCCAGTCACCGCTGATGGTGATTTCCGACAGGCCCATCCAGCCGCCCTCGGGGGCTGCATCCAGCGGGTAATGCACGGCACCCCAGGTCTGGTCCTTGGTGTTGTAGGCCAGCAGCTTTACCATGCCCGCCGGGTCGTCCTTCCATTCGCGCTGCACGGCCATCCACAGCCAGTCACCGGCCACAGCAATGCCCTCGAACCCGAACCGCACTTCGTTTGGCAGCAGGCTTTCCGGCAGCGCGATTTCCTCGACAATCGCGCCCTCGGCATCCACGTGATAGATCGCATGCGGGATCAGCCGGTCGCTGCGCCCTTCGGATGCCAGCCAGAAGCCGCCCTCACCATCCGGCGCCAGCCCTTCAAGATCCAGCTTCTGCGCCGCATCGCCGCCACGCGTCACCGTCAGTGCGGCGGTGATCCTTGCCGGTACGGCCTTGGTGTCGATCGTGTAGATCGTCGGGGCAGCACCCAGCACAGAATCGTTCACCGCATACAGCTTGCCGGCATCCGCCGGGTCCGCCGCCAGACCGGATAAGGCGGCCCAGCCGATCAACGGGTCGCTGCCGGCGCTGGTGATGGTGGGATAGGCCGGCACCCCTTCGGCCAGCGCATAGATCATCACATGCGCCGGGGCCAAACCATCGGCGCGCAGGTCCACCTCATTCGCGGTGACCAGCAAGTTGCGCGCCGGGATCGCCACCATGCCTTCGGGGCTGATGCCCGATGGCAG
>NZ_JANMET010000115.1:0-3927 GCF_031377265.1 Tabrizicola sp.
GGTCGAAACTGATCGAGCCGATCACCATGAAATTGGCAAGGTCGTATTTGTAGGGTGCGTAGTTGCCGTGCCACGCCACCACATCGAGCGGTGAATGTGCGAGTTGGCATGACCACAGATTGCCCTGAAATTTTGTCGTCAGTTCCACCGGCTGATCAATTTCCTCGTAGGCAGCCACCGGCGTCAGAAAGTCACGCGGATTGGCCAACCCGTTCGAACCGATCGGCCCGAGATCCGGCAGGCGCAACAAGGCGCCGTAGTTCTCGCACACATACCCGCGGGCCGAACCATCCGGCAGGTCAATCTTGAATTTGATGCCGCGGGGTATCACGCAAATCTCCCCTGGCGCCACATCCATCCTGCCAAGCTCGGTGAAGATGGCCAAGCGCCCTTGCTGCGGAACAATCAGCAGCTCACCATCAGCGTTGAAGAAATACCGCCTCTCCATGGAACGGTTGGCACGGTAGATGTGGATGGCGTAGCCGCTGCAGGCTGCCGCATCACCCCCGCCCCCCATGGTGGTCAAGCCGTCGACGAAATCAGTAGGTGTCGCAGGAATCGGCAGCGGGTTCCAGCGCAGCCGGTTGGGCGTCGGATCGGCTTCGTTAAACGGGCCAGATCTGAGCAGGTGGTTATCGATGCGCTTGAATGCGGGTTGCATCGCCGAAGGGCGAATTCGATACGTCCAGGTGCGGCGGTTCTGGGCGCGTGGTGCCGTAAAGGGAGTACCGCTGATGCCTTCCGCATAGAGGCCCAATGGCGCGCGCTGTGGCGAGTTGCGCCCTTGCGGCAACGCACCTGGCATCGCTTCGGTGGCAAACTCGTTGCCAAAACCGGATTGATAGCCAACCATCACCGAGTTCAACGTCAGATCATTCATTGGATTCCACTCCTTGGTTCTGCCAATACCCGCATGATTATGTCGCAAACGACTGACGAAATCACGGCCCGACACGCCCCAAAAGCCCCAAAATGCAAAACGCCCTGGCACATGCCAAGGCGTTTGAATTTGGTTGCGGGGACAGGATTTGAACCTGTGACCTTCGGGTTATGAGCCCGACGAGCTGCCAGACTGCTCCACCCCGCGTCTGAGACAGTAACTATAGCAGATTTCCCCTCGTATCGCAACGCAGCAATTCATTTACCTGACTTGGTAGCGCGAAAACGTCATCGAAAAAGCCGACTTCTGCACTTCCAGATCGACCCAACCACCGAACGGCAGGGTCAACTTGTCGCGGCAATGCCCGAAAGGTAACCCGGTGATGACGGGAATTGGCAGCCGGGTGCGCAGATGCGCCACCATCGCGGCGAAGTCATAGCCATTATCGTTTTCGCCCAGGCGATAGTTGGAAAAGTCGCCCAGGATCAGCGCCTTTTGCCGTGCCAGCACGCCCGCGTGAAGCAACTGGTACATCATCCGCTCGATCCGGTAGGGATGCTCGCTGATGTCCTCGACAAACAGGATGCCGCCTTTGATGCGCGGCAGGTAGGGCGTGCCGGCCAGATGCGCGATCAGCGAAAGATTGCCACCCCACAAGCGGCCGTTCCACGCATCGCGATACGGATTTTGCGCCTGAACCTCCACCCGGTGCGACGGGTGCTCCAGCAGCGAAAAGAAATGCGCTTCGGTGAAAGGGCTGACCGTCCCAGCACCAAAGTCGTAGCAAGCAGTGGGGCCACACCAGGTCACCAACCTGGCCTGTGCGTAGGCAGCGGCATTGAACGCCGTAAAGTCGCTGTGGCCAACAATGGTCTTGCCACTGGCGGCAAGGTGTGTGTAGTCGATTTGGTCGAGCAATCTGCTCAGACCATAACCACCGCGAACCGCCATCACCACGTCCACCTCCGGTCGTGCCAGCATGGTGTGCAACGCCTGCAGACGTTGCGCGTCACTCCCCGCAAACCGTTGGTGGGAGCGCCTCACAGCCTGCGGGCAAACAACTCTGTAACCGCGTGACGCAAAATAGTCGATCGCACGGTCCAACTCACCAGTATCAAGCACCTGGCCGGATGGGGCGACAAACCCGATGCCGCGCTTGCGCTTGAGCAACCTTGCCATCTAGAGAACCTTGAGCGCTTCCCGGGCAACCTCTTCGCCCCATTCCTGCAGAAAATGTCCTCCCTCGGCCACCTCAAATGGGGGCGGGCAATGGCGAATATGCGACCGAACGTAGGCCATGACAGGTGGACCCAACACTGGATCCTTCATGCCAACCGCCATGAAGGTCTTGCCACTCCATTCGGTGCGAAACCAATCACGCGCGCGCCTTGAAATCGCCGCTCCGCCGGCATCCGGGTTGTCCGGCACCAGATTGGGAAAACGCCGCACCCCGGCCTTGTATGTTGCATCGGGAAACGGCGCTTCATATGCTGCAGCCTCTTCTGGCGAAAGGTGCGGGCACGAACGCGCAAACAACTTGCCGACCGCCATGTCCGGGTTTTTGTTCGAGAAAGCCCGCCAATCCAGGAAGCCCTGCCCCAAGGGCAGATCGCCGCCGGCAAACGCGGTGTTCATGATCAAAAGGCCGGCAAAGCGCTCCGGCATCGCCATCGGTAGCGTCAGCCCCAGCAACCCGCCCCAATCCTGCACCACCAGCACGATATTGGTCAGATCAAGGCGCTCGATGAAATTGAGCAGCATCGTACGATGGTAATCAAAGGTGTAGAGGGCATCGTCGACCGGTTTGTCGGATTTGCCGAAACCGATCAGGTCAGGCGCCACCACGCGATGGCCGGCGGCAACCAGCGTGGGAATCATCCTGCGATAAAGATAGCTCCAGGAGGGCTGGCCATGCAGACACAGGAATACCTTGGCGCCCTTCCCTTCGTCCAGATAGTGGATGCGAATGCCCTGATATCCCTTGAGATCACCAATGTAATGCGGCTTGAACGCGTAGCCCGGCAAGTGGGCGAACCGGTCTTCCGGTGTGCGCAGTATGTCAGTCATGGCAGATTCCTCCCTCTCCCGTTTGCGGCGGCCCGCAAAAAAGCCCTTCAACAGGGCGCCACATTCGTCCTGCAGCACCCCACCCTCTATTTCAGTGTGATGATTGAGCGCGGCATAGTCAAACAGGTTCAACACACTGCCGGCCGCTCCGGTTTTCGGATCGTACGCCCCGAATATGACTTTCTTCAGGCGCGCATGCAGCATCGCACCTGCACACATCGCGCAAGGCTCCAAGGTCACATACAGTTCGCAGTCGGACAAGCGGTAGTTGCCCAGTTTCTCGGCGGCAGCACGCAAAGCAATCATTTCGGCGTGGGCAGATGGGTCGTGCCCTGAAATCGGCCTGTTGCCGCCAGTCGCAATAACCTCTCCGTTGCGCACCACGACAGCACCGACAGGCACCTCGCCCAGTGCAGCAGCATCGCGTGCTGTCTGGAGAGCCAGCTGCATCCAGGTGTGCTGTGTGTCAGCCACCGAGCCATAACCGTTGGTGGGAGCCATTCTCCGCCCTAACCGTGCACTGCCAACATGGGCGCCGGTGGGCGCACGCCGTCAAAGTAGTGGGGAAAACGCAAGTCTGCAGGGTCGCGCATGATGCCGAATATTAGTGGAATCTTGTAACCTGACTCCAGCAATCCTGAACCTACCTCCCACCTTGGCGCCAGTCTGCGCCAGAAACACTCGGTGCCATGTTCGCACCTTACAGGACAACGCAGATCAAGCAGCGTTGGCAAGTCCGGAGATCAACGCTCGAATGGGCGTCGCCAGCGTGCCGCTGCGCAGCAGCGTACGCGCGATGTTGTCGAGCCCGAAGCTCTGGCCGATTTGTTGCAGGGCTTGCGTCGCGTGGTTCATCTGGAAACTTTTCCGTTCATGAGCATTCTGGATTGCGCCAGCCGCCATCGGCGGCAATGAAATCGTCGGCGGCGGGTGGCCCCCAGGAACCTGGCGCATAAACCTCGACCGGAGGGTATTCGCGC
>NZ_JANMET010000120.1:0-18050 GCF_031377265.1 Tabrizicola sp.
TCCTCGACGTGGGTATCCAGCATGAACTGCGCCAGAGCCCGGTGGAGACGGGCCATGCTGCCCTTCAGGACCACAAACCGCGAGCCGGAGAGTTTGGCTGCGGTCTCGAAATCGAGGCCGGGAACGGCGGCGGGAATCTCAAAATGCTCCAACGGCCTGAAGTCCAGAGTGCGGGGGGTGCCCCAGCGGCGAAGCTCGACATTCGCGTTTTCGTCCTTGCCGGTCGGGACCTCTTCCAGTGGCAAGTTAGGGATGCCCAAAAGCAGATCCCGCAAGTCCGCATCCAGTTGTTTGGCCAGTGCTTCCTGCTCGGCGATCAACGCCTTGCGTGCAGCCATTCCCTGTCGAATGTCCTCAAACCCGGCAGTGTCGCCTGCTGCTTTGGCCGCGCCCGCCTGTTTGCTCAGACCGTTCAGCTGCGCCTGCCCATCTTCGGCCGCCTTGATCGCAAGCCGGCGTGCAGTGTCGACACGCAAGACCTCGACCGACTGGGGCGCAAGCCCCCGGCGCGCCAGCGCCATGTCGAAGTCTTCCGCATGCTCGCGGATGAAGCGGATATCGTGCATGCCTAACCTCACTCAATGCAATCGCAAGGTCTTATGCCCGATCCCACGGCAAGGCGAAAGGTGGCAGCTGTGGCGTGCCATCGTCACCGCTCAGGGAAACCGCTGCTGCCCTCTGGCATAACCCTGCGAAAGGCCTTACATCGGCGCCAAGATGACCCCGGCTGCTTGCGCGGTGCAAGCCCGGCTTGTAGGGTTTGCGCCATTTCGCCGGACGCCCCGGCTGCTTGAGAGGATGCACATGTTCTTCACTCCCGCTTTCGCACAGACCGCAGGCGCCCCGGGTGCGGGGTCTGCCATCGCGCAATTCGTGCCGCTGATCCTGATTTTTGCGATCATGTACTTCCTGTTGATCCGTCCGCAGCAAAAGAAGGCCAAAGAGCATCGCGCCATGGTGGAAGCCCTGCGTCGCGGCGATCAGGTGGTCACGGCTGGCGGCATCGTCGGCAAGGTCATCAAGGTACAGGAAGACGGCATGGTCGAGGTGGAGATCGCCGAGGGCGTGAAGGTCAAGGTAATGAAGCACACAATCGGCACGGTTCTGAACAAGACCGAACCGGCCTCTGCCTGAGCCTGACCCATGCAACCGATGGCGCTGTGGAAGCGCGTTCTCATCCTTCTGATCTGCGCCTGGGGCATTGTCGGGGCGCTGCCCAATGCCTTTTATGGCCCGGTCGAAGGCCATAACGACGCCGTTGCCGCCATCGAAAAGGCAGGCGGGGTCGCAACGCCAGAGCAAGAGGCGGCATTGGCGCAGTGGCCAGAATGGCTGCCATCATCGCTGATGAACCTTGGCCTTGATCTGCGGGGCGGGGCGCATCTTCTGGCCGAAGTGAAGGTCGAGGATGTCTACAAGGCGCGGATGGATGCGCTGTGGCCGGAAGTGCGCGACGCGATGCGCGATCTGCGCGATCAGGTGGGCGCGGTCCGCCGCGCACCATCGCCAGAGGGCGTGCTGCGGGTGACAATTTCCAACCCCGATGGCATGCCTGCGGCGCTTGATGCCGTGCGCGCCCTTGGCACCAGCGTGGTCAGCCTTACCGGTGTCGGGCAAAGCACGATCGACGTTACCTCCGAAGGCAATGACCTTGTCGTGCAGCTGTCGGATGCCGAAAAAGTGGCGACTGACAGCCGGACGATCCAGCAATCGCTGGAAATCATCCGCCGCCGGGTGGACGAGGTGGGCACCCGCGAACCCACGATCCAGCGTCAGGGCGAAGACCGGGTGCTGATCCAGGTGCCGGGCATCGGGTCGGCGGCTGAACTCAAGGCGCTGATCGGCACCACGGCGAAGCTGACCTTCAATGCGGTGGTGCGCCAGACCACGGATGCGAGCGCTGACCCCGGCCCGCGCAACCTGCTGCTGCCCGCGATGAACGAGACCGGCGTGTACTACGTGGTTGAAGAAACCCCCGTGGTCAGCGGCGAAGATCTGGTCGATGCGCAACCCGCGTTTGACCAGAACAACCGTCCGGCAGTGAACTTCCGCTTTGATGGCACCGGCGCGCGCGCGTTCGGTGACTATACGGCCGCCAACATCGGCGCGCCGTTTGCCATTGTGCTGGACAATGAGGTGATTTCGGCCCCGGTCATTCAAAGCCACATTCCCGGCGGATCGGGGATCATCACCGGCAACTTCACGGTCGAGGAATCAACCCAGCTTGCCGTGCTGCTGCGCGCAGGCGCATTGCCCGCCGAGATGCGTTTCCTGGAAGAACGGACCATCGGGCCGGAACTTGGCGCGGATTCGATTGCAGCCGGTCGGATCGCGGCGATGATCGGCATGGTCTGCGTGATGGCCTACATGATTGCAAGCTATGGCCTGTTCGGGGTGTTCAGTTGCGTGGCGTTGGCGGTCAATATCTTCTTGCTGGTGGCCATGATGTCGCTGATTGGTGCGACGCTGACCCTGCCAGGTATTGCCGGAATCGTACTGACAATGGGCATGGCGGTGGATGCGAACGTGTTGATCTATGAGCGTATCCGCGAGGAACTGCGCGCCGGCATGACACCGGGGCGCGCCATCGAGGTGGGTTTTCAGCGCGCGTTCTCGGCGATCACGGACTCAAACGTCACTGCAATCTTGACGGCGCTGATCATGTTCTGGATCGGGTCCGGCGCGGTGCGGGGCTTTGCGGTAACGCTGATTTTCGGCATCATCACGTCGATGTTTACCGCGGTCTATCTAACCCGGCTTATCATCGAGACGTGGCTGAACCGCAAACGGCCGAAAACGATTCAGGTCTGAAGGGATAAGATCATGGCATGGCGTCTGCGGATGGTCCCGGAAAAGACCAACATCGACTTTTTCAAATGGCAGTATGTGACCTTTGGCTCGTCCATCGTCATCCTGATTGTCACCATCATCCTGCTTATGACCAGAGGTTTGAACTTTGGCATCGATTTCAAGGGTGGCACGACGATCCGCACCGAATCGGTAATTGCCGTCGATGTGGGTGCGTATCGCAACGCTCTGGACGGGCTTGGTCTGGGCGACGTAAGCATCAGCGAAGTCTTTGATCCCAGCTTTCGGGCTGATCAGCATGTGGCGATGGTTCGAATTTCGGCCCGCGAAGGGGAAGAGGCGGTGACGCCCGAAGTCATCGCTCAGGTCGAGGCGGCGCTGGTCACCATCGATCCGGCCATTACCTTCCCCGCGGTTGAATCAGTGGGCCCGAAAGTTTCCGGCGAACTGATTTACTCCGCGATTTTTGCCGTGATCGCGGGGTCCATTGGGATCATGATCTACATCTGGTTCCGGTTCGAATGGCAGTTTGCCGTGGGCACCGTTGCCGCACTTGCGCATGACGTTGTCGCGACAGTCGGAGTGTTCTCACTGTTCCAGTTGAAGTTCGATCTGACAATCGTGGCGGCCTTGCTGACGATCCTTGGCTATTCGGTCAACGATACGGTGGTGGTGTTCGACCGGCTGCGTGAAAATCTGGCAAAATACAAGACGATGCCCCTGCTGGAGATGATGAACCTGACCGCCAACGAGACGCTAAGCCGCACGATCATGACCGCTTCGACGACGCTGATCGCGTTGGCGGTTCTGATGATCTTTGGCGGCGATGTGATCCGTGGTTTTGTGTTCGCGATGTTTTTTGGGGTGATCATCGGCACCTATTCGACGCTCTACATTGCGAAGAACATCGTGCTGTTCCTCGGACTGGACCGGGGCGACAAGACCAAGAAAGCGGACAAGAACGAGTTCGCCAACATCGACGCCTGAAATGCGGCTGACAGAGATCAGTTATGGCACTGCAAAGCCGGTTGAAGGCTATGGCCCCGGGTTTTTCCGCGTCGGCGGGCATGTGTTGCGCGGCGCCTGCCTGATCACGCCCTGGGACGCAGGATTGTGGGGCGGGCTTGCGGATACGGCGGCACCGCTCAGCCTGGTGGGACGGATCGATGTGCTGTTGGTCGGCATGGGGACAGAAATCGCGCATGTGCCCCTGCCGTTCCGCACCGCGCTGGAAGAGGCGGGAATCGGGGTCGAGGTGATGTCGTCGCCAGCCGCCTGCCGGACTTACAATGTGCTGTTGAGCGAGGGCCGGCGGATTGCCGTGGCGCTTTTGCCGGTGACCTAAGGGCCTGCCAGAGGCATTGGAGACGCCTGCGGGGATACCTTTGAAGCGAGAAAACTGCCGAAGTTCACCAAAGATGGTGGACATGCGGGGCAATGCGCAGGGTATAGATATCGCGCGCGGCTTGCATCGTTGCGGCAGGAAGCGGCGGAAGGCCAGCTGCCGTGGCGTTGGCAGTTGCCTGCGCCGGCGTCTTGGCGCCGGGGATCACCACGGTAACGGCGTCCTGCATCAGTATCCAGCGCAGCGCGAAGGCGGCCATGCCGGTCCCGACGGGGACCAGCGATCGCAACTCCTCCACCGCTGCCAGGGCCACGTCGAACGGCACGCCAGAGAACGTCTCGCCTTTGTCGAACGCTTCGCCGTTGCGGTTGAAGCTGCGGTGATCATCCGGCGCAAAGGTGCTGGCGGCACTCATCTTGCCGGTCAGCAGGCCCGAGGCGAGGGGGACGCGGGCGATGATGGCAACATTTCGGGCTTTGGCCTCGGCAAAGAACACTTCGGCCGGTTTCTGGCGAAACAGGTTGTAGATGATTTGAACCGACACCACGCCGGGGTGGCAGATCGCCTCACGCGCTTCGGCCACCGTTTCGACCGAAACGCCGTAATCGGCGATCTTGCCCTTGGCCTTGATCGCATCAAGCGCGGCATAGATCCCGGGGTCGGCGTAAACCGGCGTCGGCGGGCAGTGCAGTTGCACAAGGTCCAGGCGGTCAACGCCGAGGTTGGTCAAAGAGCGGTCGATGAATGCTTCGATATTGGCACCGGTATAGCCTTCGGCCACATGCGGGCTAAGGCGGCGACCGGCCTTGGTGGCCACGAACGGCCTTTCGCCCGGGCGTTCGGCCAGAACTTCGCGAATGATGCGTTCGGATCGTCCGTCGCCGTAGACATCGGCGGTGTCGATGAAGGTCATGCCGGCATCAAGGGCCGCGTGCAGCGTCGCCTTGGCGTCTGCCAGCGTCACCTCGCCCCAAGTGCCGCCGATGGCCCAGGCGCCAAAGCCGATGCGGCTGGTCGTATGACCGGTGCGTCCGAAGGGTGTGGTTTGCATGGCTGCCTCCTTGTTTGCGCAAGAGACAGCGCTGGGTTTGCGCAAGAGATAGCGCTGGCGGTGGCAGAAGGCCATGCCCGCGCCCCTTTTCGCGCCAGCTTACTTCGGCTACGGCTGGGGCATGGAAATGGTGGTGCAGGATCTGGCGGTGGCGCGTGGCGGGGTGACCGTGCTGGAGGGGGTCGGCTTTGCGCTGGCTTCTGGCCGGGCGCTGATCGTGCGTGGGCCGAACGGGGTGGGCAAGACCACGCTGTTGCGCACCCTGGCGGGGCTGCAACCAGTTGCAGCGGGCAGAATATCGCTGCCGCCTGACAGCCTGACCTATGCGGCCCACGCTGACGGGCTGAAGGCGGTGTTGACAGTAAGGGAAAACCTGACGTTCTGGGCAGAGATCCACGGCACCGGGGCGGTGGAGGGTGCGCTGCGGGCGATGAACATGGCTCAGCTGGCCGACCGCCGGGCAGCGGACCTTTCGGCCGGACAGAAGCGGCGGCTGGGCCTGGCGCGGTTGCTGGTGACGGGGCGCACCGTCTGGCTGATGGACGAGCCGACGGTCAGCCTTGATGTGGCCTCGGTTGGCATGTTCGTGGCGATGGTCAGGGCGCATCTTGCGCAGGGCGGGGTTGCGGTGATTGCGACGCATATCGATCTGGGGCTGGAAGAAGCCGAGGTTCTGGACCTGACACCGTTCAAGGCGCGCCCGTCCCTGGCGCGCGACGGGTTTGACGAGGCATTCGCATGACCGCGCTGCTCATCCGGGACTTACGCCTCGCTATGCGGGCGGGCGGTGGTTTCGGGCTGGGCCTTGCGTTCTTCCTGCTGGTGGCAGTGCTGGTGCCGTTGGGCGTAGGGCCGGAGGCTGCGACCTTGGGCCGGATTGCACCGGGTATCCTGTGGGTTGGCGCGTTGCTGGCCTGCCTGTTGTCGTTGGACCGGATCTTTGCGCTGGATTACGAGGATGGCTCGCTTGAACTGCTGGCGGCCGCGCCGATCCCGCTTGAGGGCGTGGTGGCGGTAAAGGCGCTCGCGCATTGGCTGGTGACAGGCCTGCCGCTGACGCTGGTGGCACCCGGTCTGGCGCTGCTGTTGAACCTGCCTGCGCAGGGGTATGGCTGGCTGGTACTGTCGCTGGCGCTCGGCACACCGGCGCTTTCGGTGATCGGCGCCTTCGGGGCGGCGTTGGTGGTGGGGGTCAAACGTGGCGGGCTGTTGCTGAGTTTGCTGGTTTTGCCATTATACGTGCCGACCCTGATTTTCGGGGCGGAAGTGGTAAAGCGCGGCGCGGCAGGGCTTGAGGTCGGCGCGCCGCTGGCGCTGCTGGCGGCGATCACGATGGGGGCGGTGGCATTGCTGCCATTCGCGGCGGCGGCGGCGGTCCGCGTCAATCTGCGCTAGTGCTTCGCGTGAAGGTGAGTTGAGACTTTGGTCAAGAGGACGTAAGCGGACGCCATGTCGATCTGGGAATATGCCAATCCGAAGAAGTTCATGCAGGCCTCGGCCTGGGCCTTGCCGTGGATGATCGGGCTGACGGTGCTGTGCTTGGGTGTTGGTCTGGTCTGGGGGTTCTTTTTCACGCCCGATGACTACAAGCAGGGATCGACGGTCAAGATCATCTATCTGCACGTACCTGCCGCGATGATGGCGATCAATGCCTGGGGCATGATGCTGGTGACAAGCCTGATCTGGATCGTGCGGCGGCATCATGTGAGCGCCTTGGCGGCCAAGGCGGCGGCACCGGTGGGCCTGACCTTCACGCTGATCGCGCTGGTGACGGGGGCCCTTTGGGGGCAGCCGATGTGGGGAACGTGGTGGGCATGGGACCCGCGGCTTACCTCTTTCCTGATTCTGGCGCTGTTCTATTTTGGGTACTTGGCGCTTTGGGCGGCAATTGAAGACCCTGACACTGCGGCTGATCTGACCTCGATCCTGTGTCTGGTGGGTTCGGTCTTTGCGCTCTTGTCGCGCTATGCGGTGAATTTCTGGAATCAGGGGCTGCATCAGGGCGCGTCGCTGTCGTTGGACAAGAAAGAGAACGTGTCAGACGTGTTCTGGGTGCCCTTGGTGATCTGCATGGTCGGGTTCGTGATGTTGTTCGTGACCCTCGTGTTGATGCGGACGCGGACCGAGATTCGGGCACGGCGGCTGGCGGCGTTGCTGGCGCGGGAACGGGTGGCGTAATGCCGGAACTTGGGAAATACGCCTTTGCGGTGCTGGGATCTTATGCGGCAGCGATCCTGCTGATCGCAGGGGTGATCGCGCTGTCGTTCTGGCAGCGGGCGCGGGTCAAGCGCGCTTTGGCCGAGGTTGAATCACGGCAGGGGAAGTCAGATGGCTAAGTGGTTGATGATCCTGCCGCCGGTGATTTTCCTTGGCCTTCTTGGGGGAATCTTCTTGCCGGGGCTGTGGCGCGACAATCCAGGAGTGTTGCCGTCCGTGTTCATCGACCGGCCAGCGCCGGTGGTGCCGGGGACGGGGCTGGACGGCGTGCCCTTGCTGACGGACGCGGATCTACGGACGGGTGAGGTGACGGTGGTCAATTTCTGGGCCACCTGGTGCCCGCCTTGCCGGGCAGAGCATCCGGTGTTGAAGCAGATGGCGGCAGATGGGGTGCGGGTCGCGGGCATCAACATCATGGATGATGATGCCAAGGCGGCGGCCTATCTGGCTGAGGAGGGCAACCCGTTCTTTGCCCTTGCGACCGACCCCAAAGGGCGCAATCGGGTGGAGTGGGGGGTGACTGCCCCGCCGGAGACGTTCATCATTCGCGGCGACGGGACGGTGGCGTTCAAGTTCGTGGGGCCGCTGGTTGGGACCGATTACGAGACCCGGTTCGTGCCCGCGCTGGCTGCCGCGCTAAAGGCGGACGAGTAGCTGTCCACGCGTGGACAAGAATCAGCCCATTTAGAATCAATGGTTTAGCGGGGCAGATTTACGCCTTGTTAACGGTCTGGCTCAGGCCATTGCCAAAGCGAGGCCGATGGCTGTGAGCACCAAAAGCTCGCCCAAGGGCAGGCTTTGCAGCCAGCGTGGCATCATCGAGAAGACACTGCGCCGGTATGCGCCGATATCGCCCGGGACGGGCGCGGTGAGCGGGGGGAAACGGTTCGACATGGGGCACCTGGGGTGGTTGGGGTGGGACCTTTCTGCCTGATGGAACTTAACAGGAACGAAACACCGGGTTGGTCGGAGGTCAAGATTCGGAAACAATCTGTTTCCGCTTTGATGTGGCTTAGGCGTCACCGCTTCACGCCTCTGCAATCATGGCGATGGAGACCAGCAGGCCAGGAAGCTGCAGCGGCATCTTCGCGCCTTGGCGGGCGGGCGGATCGGTGGGAAACCAGCGCAGCCACTCCTCGTTGATCGCGGGGTTGATCGCGGCGAAGTCCGCCTCATTGGCGACGACGAGTGTCGCGCTGACCGCCTTGTCCAGGCTGGAGCCGGCGGCGTCGAGGATTGCGGAGATGTTCCGCAGGCACTGGGCAACCTGGGCCCCGGCCGTGCCCGCAACAATCTGGCCGGTCGCTGGGTCGGTCGGGGCGGTACCCGAAACGAAAACGAGCCCTGCGGCCTTGACCGCGTGGCTGTAGATCGAAGGCGGCGCGGGGGCGTCAGGAGTGAAGACGAGGTCTCGGGGCATCGGGCATTCCTTCTGTTGGACGATGGTCCCGATCTAGGTCGAGCTTGGCATCGACCTGGAGTCAAGCCAGCGTCAGACGGTCGCCGGTTTCGCGGATGCGGTGTTGAGATAGCCGAGGACGAGCGCCACTAGGAACAGCGCTGGCACATCCCCGATCATATGCCCCATCTCATGCCCATCCATGACTGCTTGAACCGACATGACTCCGCCATGGGCAGCACTTGACCATACAACGAAGGAAACGATGCTTCTGTGCTCGGCTGGATTTCGCGCGGCCAAGATCATGAAAATGCCCAGCACGGCGTAGATCACGCAGATCATCTGCAGGTAGTACGCGCCTTGGCCTCCGTGCCAAACCCATCCTGACGGCCAGAGCAGCCCGAGCGGATAGACCAAAAGAAAGATCGAGCCGAAAGCGACAAGCGCATATTTGAGAAGAATAAGCTTTGTGGAATGGGTCATGGGATGTCTTCCTTTGGGGCCAATCCTGATCTGCACCGATCGCGTGCAATACGCGTGTGATCAGCCAATCCTAGGCGAACGCGCGAAAGCCTTGGTTTATTCGCAGTGATCGCAAAGTGATCGCAAAATTCGCCGAACGGCGGGTGAATGGGGTGGGTTGCCAGGTTCTGCGGATCGAAAATCTGGCGATTGAAAATGAGAAGGGCCCGGACGAAGCCGGGCCCTTGGTGCAGGGGGGCTGGCCTGCTCAGGTTGTCTTGGCAAGGTTGCGCAGCACGTAGTGCAACACGCCGCCGTGTTCGACGTATTCGATCTCGATCTCGGTATCGATGCGGCACTTGATCTGGATGGTTTTCGACGTCCCGTCCGCATAAGCGATGGTGCACGCAATGAGGCTGAGCGGCTTCAGATCCCCCGAAAGGCCGGTGATGCTGATCACCTCATTGCCCTTCAGGCCCAAGGACTTGCGGGTCATCCCTTCGGTGAACTCAAACGGAATCACCCCCATGCCGACAAGGTTCGACCGGTGAATACGCTCAAAGCTTTCGGCGATCACGGCCTTTACGCCCAGAAGGGCGGTGCCCTTGGCCGCCCAATCACGGCTGGAGCCTGCGCCGTATTCGATGCCGCCAAAGATCACCAGCGGCGTGCCGGCCGCCTGATAGGCCATCGAGGCGTCAAAGATTGAGGTCTGTGCACCGTCCGGCCCCAGAGTATAGCCGCCCTCGACGCCGCTTCCGTCAGGATTGGCGAGCATCTCGTTCTTGATGCGGATGTTGGCAAATGTGCCGCGCATCATCACCTCATGGTTGCCGCGCCGGGCGCCATAGCTGTTGAAGTCGCTGACCGGAACTTGCCGTTCCGTCAAATACTTGCCAGCCGGAGTTGAGGCTTTGAATGAACCTGCGGGGCTGATGTGATCCGTGGTGATCATGTCGCCCAAAAGCGCCAGCACCCGCGCACCGGTGATGTTCTGGATGGTGCCCGGCGTCTTGGCCATGCCTTTGAAGTACGGCGGGTTCTGGATGTAGGTTGACGACGGCGGCCAGTCGTAAGTCTCAGAATCGGTGATCTCCACTGCCTGCCATTTCGCATCACCCTTGAAGACATCGGCGTATTTTTTCTGGAATGCAGCCCGGGTCACGGTCGCATGGACCAGATCGGCGATTTCCTTGTTCGTCGGCCAGACGTCCTTGAGGTAAACCGGGCCGTTGGTGCCCATGCCCAAAGGCTCGGTGGTGATGTCGATGTTCATGTCACCGGCCAGCGCGTAGGCGACAACCAGGGGCGGCGAGGCCAGATAGTTGGCGCGCACGTCAGCGGAAATCCGGCCTTCAAAGTTGCGGTTGCCCGACAGGACGGCGGCAGCGACAAGGTCACCTTCGTTGATCGCGGCGGAGATTTCGGGCTGCAGCGGGCCGGAGTTGCCGATGCAGGTGGTGCAGCCGTAGCCGACGAGGTTAAAGCCGATGGCATCAAGGTCTTCTTGCAACCCCGCAGCGTTGAGGTATTCGCTGACGACCTGCGATCCGGGGGCGAGCGAGGTTTTCACCCAAGGCTTGCGGGTCAGACCAAGCGCGCGCGCCTTGCGGGCAACAAGCCCCGCACCGATCATCACATAGGGGTTGGAGGTGTTGGTGCAGGAGGTGATCGAGGCGATCACGACCTTGCCCGAAGACATCGTGTAGTTTTCACCTTTGACCGGAATTTCAACACCTTGCGGGCGCTTGAAGCTGGTGCCCATTTCCATGGCGAAGGAGGCTTTCGCCTCGGTCAGGGCCAGGAAATCCTGCGGACGTTTCGGGCCGGAGATGGCCGGAACGATGGTGCCCATGTCCAGATGCAGGGTGGAGGTGTAGATCGGGTCGTAGGTTTCATCCCGCCACATGCCGTTGGCTTTCGCGTAAGCCTCAACCAGCGCGATGCGGGATTCGTCGCGGCCGGTCATATGAAGATAGCGCAGGGTCTCAGTATCGATCGGGAAAAAGCCGCAGGTGGCGCCGTATTCGGGGGCCATGTTGGCGATGGTGGCGCGGTCGGCCAGCGGCAGGCGGTCAAGCCCGTCGCCGTAGAATTCGACGAACTTGTTGACCACGCCATGCTTGCGCAGCATTTGAACCACTTTGAGGACGAGGTCGGTGGCGGTGGTGCCTTCGACCATGGCTCCGGTCAGCTTGAAGCCGACCACCTCAGGGATCAGCATCGACACGGGTTGGCCCAGCATTGCGGCCTCCGCCTCGATGCCGCCGACGCCCCAGCCGAGGACGGCGAGGCCGTTGACCATGGTGGTGTGGCTGTCGGTGCCGACAAGGGTGTCGGGATAGGCGACCCGCTGGCCGTTCTGGTCCACGTCGGTCCAGACGGTCTGCGCCAGGTATTCCAGGTTGACCTGGTGGCAGATGCCGGTGCCGGGCGGCACGACGCGGAAGTTGTTGAACGCCTTCTGCCCCCATTTCAGGAAGACGTAGCGTTCCATGTTGCGTTCGTATTCGCGGTCGACGTTGGCTTGGAAGGCGCGCGGGGTGCCGAATTCGTCGATCATCACCGAATGGTCGATGACCAGATCGACCGGGGCCAAGGGATTGATCTGCTGGGCATTTCCGCCCAGACCCTTGATGCCGTCGCGCATCGCGGCGAGGTCCACCACGGCTGGCACGCCGGTGAAATCCTGCATCAGCACCCGGGCGGGACGATAGGCGATCTCGCGCGGGTTCTGGCCGCCCTTGGCGCCCCATTCGGCAAAAGCGCGGATGTCGTCTACGGTGACAGTCTTGCCATCCTCAAAACGCAGCATGTTTTCCAACACGACCTTGAGGCTGGCGGGTAGACGGGAGAAGGCGCCAAGACCGGCAGCTTCGGCAGCGGGGATGGAGTAATAGCTGACCGTCTGGCCCCCGGCGGTCAGGGTCTTGCGGGTGCTGCTGAGGTCATGTCCGACGGTGACGGTCATTGGCGTGCTCCAGTGTTGGGAGGGCTGTTAGCGGCATTGTATGCAATTGTATGCCGAATATCCAGCCCCTTCGGCGGACATGTTGCCACAGATTTATCTCAGTTTCGGCATTGGATGTGACAGTACCCTCGCAAAACCTTGATTGGCAGGTGAAGGGTGGGCTGCCTATAACCGTGAAGGGGATATTGGGATCGGGAACCACGTCATGCGTCATCTTGCCAGCGCCGCTTGCGGCTTATGGATCGCTTGCGGGGCGCCGGTTATGGCGGAATCCGTGGTGGTGGTAGAGCTATACACCTCGCAGGGGTGTTCTTCCTGTCCGCCGGCGGACGAGTTTGCCGCGATGCTGGCGTCGGATCCGCGCATTCTGCCGTTGGCGCTGCACGTGGATTACTGGGATTACATCGGCTGGACCGACCACTTTGCGCAGGCGAAATTCACCGACCGACAGCGCGCCTATGCCCGTGCGGCGGGCAGCAAGACGATTTACACGCCGCAATTCATCATCGGCGGGATGGACCGGATCGAGGGCTATTCGCCGAACGAAACCCAGGCGCAACTGAGGCGCCATCTGGCAGCCAAGGCGAAGGTAGAGCTGACGGTGAAACGGGCGGGCGACCAGCTGGTGATCAGCGCGGAGGCGGACCCACCGTTGAGCGAGCCGGTGCGCATTCAGATCGTGCGCTACAAGCCGGAGGAGACGGTCAACATCGGTCGGGGCGAAAACGCTGGAAAGACAATCACTTACCATAACATTGTCACCTCTTGGGAGGTGGTGGGAGAATGGTCGGGGCAAGAGCCGCTGTCGATGACCGCGCCGGTGCAGGGCGGGCTGCCGGCGGTGGTGATCTTGCAGGACGGCGGTCCGGCACAGATTGTGGCGGCCGAACAGGTCGACTGATCAGACCTTACGACTGCGCTGTTTCCAGCGCCGGTGAATCCAGAACCACTGGTCAAGGTGCTGGCGCACCAGCGCTTCGAGGCTGTCGTTCAGCGCCTGCGTCATCGCTTCGGGCGTGCCTTTGGCGATGGGTGCCTCGACGATGATGTCAAAACTCATCCCATCGGCGCGGCGTACAGCGTAAGTCGGGATCAGCAGGGCATCGTATTTCAGGGCAAGTTGGGCAGCGGACAGGGCGGTCAGCGCGTCCTGGCCAAAGAAGGTCAGGTCTTCGCCTTGGATCATGCGTTGATCGACCAGCATGCCAAGCATCCCGCCAGACCGTAAATGACGCACCATATCGGCCAGCCCGGCACGCCCGCGCGGAAACAGCGGCGTGCCGATCCCGGAGATGGCCTGGACATAATGGGCGTTGAAATACGGGTTGGCCATCGGCATGTACAGCGCGCCAACCGGATAGCCGCGCGCAAGCAGGGCGGCGCGCGACGCATCATAATTGCCGAAATGCCCGGTGACCAGCACAACCGGACGCCTGTCGCGATGCGCCTGATCAAGAGCCGCGACCCCGGCGCCGCTGACCGGATGGCGCAGCGCCTCGGCCACGAACTCGGCCCCGGAATAGATTTCGATCACGGTGCGACCGACGTTATCGGGCACTGAGCGGACGATCCGGCGCACCTCGGATTCGGGCAATCCCGGCAGCACAAGCGCAAGGTTTTCACGGATACGGTCATCATACCCCGCCAGAGGTGAAATCACGCGCGCCATGACCCAGCCGCACAGCGGCACACGCCAGCGGTAAGGCAGGCGCAGCAGAAGCCAGATCAGGCACCGCAGCGCACGGTCCTGCAGCCAGTGGCGCAAGGAAAAAGGGGTCTGGTCTGGCATATTGGATCAGGCTTTGCGGGCAGCGCGGGTTTCGCGGTGCCAGACATAAAGGCCCGCAGTCACGATCACAAGTGCGCCGACAACCGTCCAGCGGTCTGGCCACTGATCATAAAGGACAATCCCCCAGCCAGTTGCAAAGACAATCCCAAGATAGGCGAAGGGGGCCACCACCGATGCCTCGGCGATGGAAAAGCTGCGGATGATGCACAGCTGCGCCCCGGTGCCAAGCGCGCCGACAAGGCAAAAGATCGCAAGATCCGGAAGGGCGACCGGTACCCAGACGAAGGGCAGGGCGACGGCACCGGCAATCGTGCCGAAGATGGAGGCGTAGAGCATTGATGTCCAGGCACTTTCCTGCGCGCCGATGTGGCGGGTGATCAGAGCGTTGCCGGTGTAGCAGATGGCCGCCCCAAGCGGCAGCAGCGCCCAAAGCGATAACACCCCGGCACCCGGTCGGATAATGATCAGCGCGCCGACAAGGGCGACAAACACACCGGCCAAACGCCTGACCCCAAGCTTCTCGCCCAGAAAAAGGGCGGCTCCCAGGGTGATGAGAACTGGATTGATGTCGGTCAATGCGGTGGCCTCGGCCAAGCCCATATGCGCGAGGCTTAGAAAGAACAGGCCGGTCGCGCCGAACTGAAAGGCAGACCGGGCCAAGTGGAAGCCGGGAAAACGGGATCGCAACATCGGGCCGGTGCGGCCGCGCAGGATCAACAGCACGATCAGCAATTGGCCGGCAAAGCGCACCCAGATCACCTGCGGTGCCGGGTAGCGCTGGATCAATCCCTTGGCCGTGGCATCCATTGCGGTGAACAGCAGGATCGCAAGGATCATCAGCGCAATTCCGCGCGATACGGGTGATGGGAAAATGGCGTGCATGGCGCGCGACCGTAGGGGGCAGGTGGTGCGGCGGCAAGGGGGGAGTTCGTGACCTGCGGGGGCGAAGTGGGATGTATCAGACGGTTGGGGGGACGCGATGAACGATGTGAACCGTGGAGGGTGGTTGCGGCTATGGTGATGTTTGCGGCGTCATTCAGCGCTGTGTCCACGCCAGTGTGAGATGCCGGGGAACTGTGCTGCGATTGGTACATGCGGATGATTGCGCACCGTCGCGGTGTGAGGTTCCTGCCAGCAAGTGGCCAAAGGCTGACGGAAGCGTCCTTCGATGGCATGACCCCGTCAGGTCTCCTCGTGTTGGATCAAGGTGATCTCACCACTGTCGACCAGGGTTCGGATCGCGCTGATGATGGCGGTCATCGCCACTTCGGCGTCGCGTTCCTTGACCTTGCCGCGCGTGGCCATTTCCTCGCGCAGGCCCTGGCTGAGGCGCTGCGAGATGTTGGCCAGCAGGAATTCGGCGGCGGCCTCAAGCTCGGGGTCAGATTGGGCGGCGGTGAAGGCGGTCACCAGAACCGACTGTTCGACGATCCGGGTGATCTTTGGCGCATCGCGGGCGGCAAGGCGTGATGGGATGTGGACAAAGGTAAAGATCGCCCGGCGGACCTGTTCGGCAAAGCCGGCATCCTCGGCCTCCAACCCTTTCAGCACATCGTCGCGGGTCAGCGCGGGCGAGACGTTGAGGATGGCGCCGACACGTTCCACCGGGCCGGTGTCAAAAGCGCGGACCGGCTGATTGTCGAGATCGGCCAGCAAGGCCATGCCGATGCGCCGGACGGTTTCGGGATCGACATTGCCGGTCATCGACACCGCATAGGCGACGCGGCGGGCCTTTTCGCCGGGCAGCTTGCCCAAAAGATCGGCCGCCTTGGCCACCGGCAACTTGGACAGCATCACGGCCGCAACCTCGATCGATTCGTCGGTGATGGCGGGAAGCAGGCGATCCACCGGCAGCGCGATCAGGCGATCCCACGGGTCGATCTTGGAGGAAGCCCCCGCCATGCGGCGCAGGCGCGAGGCAGCGGATTGCGAGATATGGCCATCCATCATCGACAGCGCGCCCTCGATGCCGCCGGGAAAAGCCAGACCGACGGATTCCAGTTCCTGCAGGAATTCCGCGACGACGGTATCAAGGGTGGTGCGGTCCACCAGCCGCATATTGCCCATCTGTTCGGCCAGGGCCGATTGCATGTGGTCGGGCAGGGCGGTGATCGGGATGTTGGTGCCTTCGGTCAAAAGGAAGCGCACGATGACGGCGGCCTTTTGCCTACGGGTCAGCATCCGTGGCGCTGCGGGGTCGGCCAGCTTGACCGCCCGCCGCTCCGGGGTGATCCGTGCCAGTGTCATCCCGTTCTGCGCCATGCCAATCCCCGATTCCCGTATGCGAGGTCAGGGTGGCAGGCGCAGGTTAACGGGTGCTTAGCCCCAATGAGCAGCCGACGGATTTAACTGGTCGGATTGGCGACGCAGGTGCCCTTGGTTTCATCCCAGGTGGTGCCGGCCATGCACGACGATGCCGTTACTTCTTTGGCCTTTCCACTGTGGCAGCCGCCCTCGGCAAGGGCCAGTGTCGGGGACAGGGCGAGGGCAATCACGGCAAAGGTCGCTTTGATGTTCATGGGTCGTCCTCCTGGGATTTCGGGTTTCGATCAGTAGTTGTAGGTCTCTCCGGTCTTGATGGCCTTGGCGAGGGAAAGCTCCGCCCAGGTTCCGGCCCCACCGGCGGACTGGATGCTGGCCAACTGAACCTCTGCCTCTTCGATCTTGTCCATCTGGACCAGAAGCTGGCCGTAGTAGCTGCGGGCAAGGATATTTGCCGGGTCGATGGCAATGGCTTGTTCGTAGGCGGCGATGCCCTCCTGCACATGGCCGGATTTGCGCAGGGCAAAGCCGCGATAGGTCATCACGCGCGAGGTGTTGCCTTCGGTCATCGTGTCAAGCATCGCCAAAGCTTCGTCATAGCGCCCGGCATAGGCCAGTTCGCGCACGGCCTTGAAGCGGATATCGTCGTTCAGGCTGGTGTCTTCGGCCTTGATGCAGGCTTGGGTTTTCTCATCCCAGACCTCGCCTTTGGCGCATTCAGTGGTGGTCTGGGTTTCGGTTGGCGGTTCGGTGTCATCGCTGCCGGCCGCGAAGGCGGTGAAGGGCAGGGCAATCGAAAGGAGGGCTGCTGAGACTATACGCATTGCTATGTTCCTTTTGTTTGAGGGTAACATAGGTCAAACGCCACCAAGGCCACAAAAATTCGCATGGCGTCGGGGCTGGGGCGTCACAGTTGCGTGAGCGTGGTCAGGTGCCGAAAACCCGGGCGAAAATCGTGTCGACGTGTTTGGTGTGATACCCAAGGTCGAATTTCTCTTCGATTTCGGCGGGGCTGAGGGCGCGTGTCACTTCCGGGTCGGCCAAAAGCTCGGTCTTGAAATCCGCACCCTGTTCCCAGACCTTCATCGCGTTGCGCTGAACCAGACGGTAAGCGTCCTCGCGGCTGACCCCTGCTTGGGTCAGCGCCAGCAAGACTCGCTGGCTCATCACCAGACCACGAAATTTGTTCATGTTTTTCAACATGTTTTCCGGATAGATCACCAGCTTTTCGACAACGCCCGCCAGCCGGTGCAATGCGAAATCAAGGGTGATCGTGGTATCTGGCCCGATGGCGCGTTCGACGGAGGAATGGCTGATATCGCGTTCATGCCACAGCGCCACGTTTTCCAGCGCCGGAACCACCGACATGCGGACCAGCCGCGCAAGGCCGGTGAGGTTTTCGGTCAGCACCGGGTTGCGCTTGTGCGGCATCGCGGACGAGCCTTTCTGGCCGGGGGAAAAGAATTCCTCGGCCTCCAGCACTTCGGTGCGCTGCATGTGTCGGATCTCGGTGGCGACATTTTCAATGCCGCTGGCGATCACGCCAAGCGTGGCGAAGAACATCGCGTGCCGGTCGCGCGGGATCACTTGGGTGCTGATCGGCTCGGGGGTGAGGCCGAGCATCTTGCATACATGTTCCTCAACGCGCGGGTCGATGTTGGCGAAGGTGCCGACGGCGCCTGAAACGGCGCCCGTGGCGATTTCGGCCCGCGCATTCACCAGCCGGGCACGGTTGCGCGCCATTTC